>VBQI01000065.1 GCA_008297865.1 Thermoplasmata archaeon | reverse complement strand
TGAACAAAATTTTGCTAAATCTTCAGCAAAATTCAACGGAATTAAAACAAAAAATCTGGGCTTAAACCTGAATTATTGGATGGGCTCGGAAGAATTATTATCTTTTTTGCAAGAAATAGAAGGCTGGTAACATTTATCTATTAGTTGCACATTTCTTTTTTGGTGCTAAAATGAAGGAGATGGCCGAAGTAAGGGAACTTAAGGAGAATCGCTATATCATTATTGATAATGAACCTTGCAAGATTGTTAGCATGACAACATCCAAGCCAGGTAAGCACGGAGAAGCAAAGGCAAGGATAGAGGCAATTGGTGTGTTTGATAATCAAAAGAGAAGTGTAATTTTTCCAGTCCGCCATAAAGTGGCAATACCAATAATTGACAGGAGAGTAGCTCAAGTAATATCAATAATGGGGGATAAAGTTCAACTAATGGATATGGAAACATATGAAACATTCGAGATGGAAATTCCCGATGAATTTAAGGGAAAACTTAAAGAAGGAGAAGAAATACAGTATCTTCAAGCATTGGGAAAAAGAAAGATAACAAGGGTATGATATTTGCGGACGCCGACCAGCCCTACCCAGAAGCAGAATTTGTTATTTTAGGCATTTCTTACGAAGATGAGGAAATGTCCTTTAGAAAAGGTGCTTCAGATGCCCCAGATTTCATAAGATATGAAAGCTGGAACTATGAAAGCTATTGCATAAAGCACAACGTTGATTTGCAGAATATTGCAATTCATGATGCTGGAAATTTCAATATCGAGGAAGGAAAAAAATTCGTTAAAAAAGTGATGGAAGACAGAAAAACGCCTATTGTTATAGGGGGCGCTCATTCTATAACTCCATATATCATTTCTTCTCTTCCAAAAGATTTTGGAGTAGTTATTTTAGATGCTCATATGGATTTCAGAGATGAATATATGGGCAACAAGCAAAGCCATGCATGTTCAGCGAGGCGCATTTTTGAAGCTGTAGGAAAAGAAAAAATTATTTCTTTTGGCATACGCTCTGCCTCGCAGGAAGAAATAAAAGAGGCAAAAAGGCTCGGATTCAAATATATTTTTTCATGGGATTTTTCTGCCACAAAGGCGAGGGAAATATCCTTCGAAAAAATTTATTTAAGTATAGATATGGATGTTTTTGATCCATGTCATGCGTCCGGCGTGAGCAATCCCGAGCCAAATGGCCTTGGATATGAAATTTTTGATTTTATTGAAAACATAGCCAATCGTGTAATAGCAATGGATGTTGTAGAAGTATGCCCTACTTATGACGACGGAAGAGCTTCACTGCTTGCAGCGAAATTGATAAGAGATTTTATAGCCTGTAAAGTTAGCTACGGGAATTGAGACTCATAAGTTGATAGATAAATTACTTCAATTCCTCAATAACCATATCTATATCAATGCCTGCCATCTCACTTAGCTTTTTATGCAATTCAATTAGCTTTTTTGTAGCTTTTTCTCCCGCTTTTCTTTTGAATTCTCTTATTGCATCTTCGAGCTTTCTGTAACCATTGCCTGTTAAATTATCGGCGTGAGCAACGATCATCTCTTCTATGCTTTCCGGCGTATAATTTTTCTTTGGCAACCCAAGCTTTATAGCTTCATCTTCGTCTATTCCCGCTCCTGCATGCCTTTCAATGATGGAAATTATTTTCGCTGGTAACCCATATTTTTTTGCTATTTTTACTCCCTCAATTATATGCATTATTCCATGAGTTTTTGCTCTTCCTACGTCATGAAGCAGAGAACCTGCCTCAACTGCCTGCGTATCAACTTTAACGCCCTGCTCTGCAATTTTCTCTGCAATTTTCATGGCAAGCCGGTTTACTTTCTTGCAGTGTTCTATAACCTCAGCACTGCATCCTTCTTTTTCCAGAATTTTTATGTAATTGCATTTCAGCATTTTTCCTTTCCTGCAGGGTATGATTTTAAGTACTCCATCAAATTCCTTTTCCATCCATTTCCCTTGCGTAAGCATATGTAGGAATATGGCGAGGGCTGAAACTTCAGAATGAGGCTGATTGCCGATAGCAACATTATAATCTGCTATCTCATAAAATTCGGAGGGAACTTTTTCAGCTCCTACAATCACAAGTATATCTTTGTATTTACGCATTTCATCAATTACATCCTTTACTTTTTCTCCATACATGGTAAGATGAACAATTTTTCCTCTCCACTCCTTTATATATTGCTTCCATTGGATTCCGCTTTTAATAAAAAAATCCCCTCCAAATCTTTCAACGACCTTGCGTATATTTTCCTCTATTCTCTCATCTTTCTCATCTATTACAATTCCATCTGCTCCAAATGCCCTTGCTGTCAATGCAACATGTGTCGTTATTCTTTTATCTCTTGCAATTCTGTGACCATATCTGTAGACGACAATCACCATTTTTCTTCTTCATGCTCTTCAGGCCAAATATATAACAGCATGCACACAGCGGCGAGGAAAAATGTTATAATGGGATGTATTGATTGAAAAAGTGTGATATTTTCCATCAATTTCATATCTTCTAAGCGAAAAGTCAAAATCATTAATATTATTGCAACCATTGTAAGTATACCTCCTACAAATCCTGCAGTGGTAGTACCTATTTTAGCCTTTATTGGTGCGAAAGAGAAAGCTGTTGCCAAAAAATAGACTACTGCACATGCTAATATAGCTGTAATTACAGAAAAGAGAAGCACATAATTTAATCTATATTCCATTTCAATGAATGTAAGGAAAACTATATAAAAGCCAAGACCCATGAAGCCTAAGCCCGACATAAATGAAAGCAACCCCTTTTTCAATTTCATCATGGAATGGAAAATAAATATTCTTAATAAAACTTTTTAAATTTCCTAGTGAAGTTTTGAAATTTGCATGAGTCATTGGAAAGTGTAAGATATAACATACTTTTTCTATATTTTCTTTAGTTTTATTCCATAAAAAGATAATATTACCACCAAGAAATGCATTTAAAGGAAAATATGATTATATGCATGGGAAAACTTAGAGCATATCTTCAGCTTATTCGCCCTTACGGTATATTCATTGCATTAATGCCTATTTTGGGAGCTATTTCAAATGGAATCTTTCATGGATTAGCCTTGCTCCTTGTTGTTGGAATTTCTGCTAATATATTTGGATTTGTCCAGAATGATTATTTTGATATAGAAATAGACAAAAAATCAGGATATGTTGCAAATCGCCCTCTTGCAAGTGGACTAATTTCAAAAAAAGAAGCAATCATTTTCCTCTCCATTCTTTTCATCATTTCACTTTTAATCACTTTCTTCTTTTTCTCTCTTCTTTCCCTTCTTTTTCTTCTCCTTTATTTCCTCTTCTACACGCTCTATAATAAGTATAGTAAAAAATTCGCTTGGATGGAATACTCCCTTGGCATATCTGCTTCAATGATTTTTCTAGCTGGGGCATTTTCATATAGCAAGAAAATTTCCTTACTTTGCTTATTACTTTCATTTTTACCCATTTTAAAATATGCTTTTAACGTCGGAATATCTGCAAATTTGAAAGACATAAAATATGATTTGATGCAAGGAGTAAAAACAACGCCTGTAATGTTTGGGGCCACAGTTAACGATACCATATATATTCCTCATAGCTTCAAAATTTATGCTTATGCCATCAAAATAGTTTTTGTGACCATATCATTCATTGCCATTTTGTTGACAAAACCATTCATTTCACTATTTCTTTTTATAGCTGCATCTATGCTAATTTTCTATACCATTCCCAAAATTTTTGAATATATTGAAAGAAGACAAGAAATGCTTTTCTATGCAGAAATTCATGAAGTTTTAACGTATGTCATGATGGCTTCTATACTTTATGACTATGTTGCAATTAATACAAATGCATTTCTCTCATTTTCCCTCGTTATTCTTCCTCCCCTTTGGATTTTAGCATCTCTCCGAATTATCTTTGCTGGCAAGCCTTTAGAATAACATACTTTTTTCCTTTCCACTCAATTTCCCTTGCAAATAGAGATGAAATTAGATTATATGAAATTATGAAAGACGCAAGGGGACGAAGTAAAATATGGTATGCAGGTGATATAAACTTTTCCTTAGGATATTCCATTAATTTTACAAATGTATCATATTCCTGCCATCCTCTAACAAAATCAAAAAGTAGGGGGGAAATAAGTAAAAAGCCAATTATTGGATGAATAAAAATTATAAAAAAGCCAACTATGTTCGATATCCTCATTCCTATATTGAAAAATAGAGCTGTTTTCCATAATGAAGGAAAATAATGTCGTATCCAAGCAAATTGCCTGTTCATCCATTTAAAAATATCTTTTTCTTCTCTCGATTCTACAATTGCACTTGGAACAAATTTTATCTCTACTCCATTTTCTTTCAACGTTTTAGTGAGCGTGAGGTCATCTACAAACTCTCTTTCCCATATTTTTTCTATACCAAGCTCTTCAAACAGCCTTCTCCTTATTACTGTTGAACCGCCCCATGCAAAATTGAATTTTTTGTAGAAGAAAACCGATGCAATAGCTGCATTCCATACTGCAAGCAATGGATGATTAAAATACCATCTATATGTAGTTGTTACATTTTTGTTAAGGGATGAAACAAGATATGAAAGCCAATTTTTATGGGGTTTTATATCACAATCTGCAAAAACGAGAATGTCTCCACTTGCTCTTTTTATTCCAGTAAGAAGAGCGGAATTTTTACCACTACATTCACTAAATTTTTTCGTAATCTCAACTTTTAATCTATCATTTTTTATTCTTTCCTTTAGCTCATACGCTTCTTGCTCAGTGTCTACAACAACGATTACTTCATAATTTTTGTAATTCTGGTTTTCAAAGTTTTCAAGCTCGATTTCTCCTTTGCATGGAATTATAACTGAAACTTTTTTTTCTTTTTCCAATTTTGGCTTTTTTCTATACTTTCTTTTCACATAAAACCAAGATACAAAAGATAATATGCCTCCTGAGAAATTCAATATGCCTACCGCCAGTAAAAATGCCGAGAAGGGATGCACATTGTAATTATTAAATTTTTATTTAAATGTTTTCAATCTTAATTTAACCAATCCAATTCTTTTTATAATTTCTTTAAAATCTGCAAGATTTTCGCTATAAAATAAATGGCTCTTGCACTTGCAGTCACTTGCACCAAATTTTTCTATTGGTTTTAATGAGCTAAAATGATTGGCAATGTTGCATTCTTCCTTTCGACTGCTTTCTATATAAAAAATTTCTAATATGTTTGCATGCTTTAAAAGATAATCAATATGCCATCTGAGCTTTTTTTCTTTTTTTAAATGTCTCTCTATTCTTTTTTCTAAGCTATTGAGAGCAGAGCCAATATACGCATAGTATCCTTTTCTGAAATAAATTTTTCCGAGCCTGCCTACTTCTATGCTCGTGCCATCTTTCATTTCAATAATAAGCACATAACTTCCTTTCATGGAAAGATTTTACTTATATCAAATTCATCCATCTTCTTTTTGGCATATACCCACCCATCTTTAATTTCGATATACCCATCTTTTTCATACTCCTTCAGAATATCTTTTAAAATCTCCATTTCCTTTTCCATCTCCTTTTCAAAAATCTCTATATTAAGTTTTCCCCTCCTTTTTATACTCACAAAAAGTAGGACAATGACTGCCATCACAATATCCTTAGCGAGCAATTCTTCAGCAACAAAATCTTCGACTTTTTCCATTTCCTCCGCCATGCGCCAGCCCAGCAGAAGCAGTCCATCTGTAACTAGCTTGCCCGTCCATGTCAGCTTGTAAAAATTTCTTTCCTTTTTAATAAAATGCATTTCTTTCAATGCAGATAAAGCCCTGTTAAATGTTGCAGTTGATAATTTTGTTATTTCCTGCAATTCCTTCCATTTTATTTTCTCATTCTCTCTTATTGCCATCAAAATTTTTATAACATTCTCTCTTAGCAACCTAAAAATTTTGTAGATGATATCCTGCTTTTTATCGTTCATTAGATGGACAACTGCATTCCTTTAATAAAAGTTATGACATTCCAAACAGCTTTTTGAAAAATTTAATTAATGCTTCTATAAATGACTCTTTTTCTCCTGTCTCTGATGGCTTTTCTTCTTGCCCCTCTTCAGTTATCCCCTCCTCTTTTATTCTTATCTTTACCGTTTTTGCTACTGGTGCTCCTCCAACAACAATTATGTTGCCCTCTTTATCCACCGTTATACCTTTCATCCAGTCATTTATATCTTTACCACCGCTTACCAGCTTGCCAAGGAACATATCAAGAATTTTTTTTCCAGTATTTCCATCATACAATCCAGCATAATATTCATCCTTAGCAATTTTACCAGTTACTACAATGTTTCCTTCTAAGATTGCAGCATCATATAGCCCACCCTCCATTCCTTTTTCCTCCCATATTGTAGCGAAGTTTGAATTCATTTTTAGTAAATAATGAGAATATCCAGTTTCTTCAGCCTGCCCCACCACCACATAGTTTCCTTTCATGTCCACTATTTTTGCTGGCAATACAGTTGTTTTCTTTATTACCTCATTTTTTTTCATTCCAATTCTTCCACCAAATTTTGTTATTAACAACTCATAATCATTCCTCTCTGAAAGAAAACCAGATGCAACTACATCATCCTCTAAAGCAACGACGCTTGTAAAGCCTGTAAATTTACCAAGTTTCCTACTCACTCTTTTCCATATGATTCTGCCGTTATGTTTTGAGAGTTTTATAACAAATCCTTTGACGGAAGGTGGAATTATGGTTCCACCAAATCCAGCTATAAAAATGTTGTCCTGTGCATCAACATCTATGCCCGTCGATTGGCTATAAAGAAATGGATTTAATGTTTTTTCCCATATTGCATTGCCATCTGGAGAATATTTTTTAACATAGACAATGCAATATTTACCACTTGAATCGTAAAATGAGCCAACTACTATAATGTTATCTTCCGAATCAACAGCAATATCAAGAAGAGAACCAAAAGAATTTCCTAAAAATTTATTGTTACGTTTTGCAGAAATATGAACCAATTTTTTGATAAAAGCTTTTGGTAATGTGTGGTCATCCCATAGTAGATTGCCATTTTTATCATATTTTATAACAAGTCCTCTGTATTCATGGTCTAAGCCACATGCTATAATGTTGTTTTTTGAATCAGTTTTAACTCTACAATTTGCATATCCATCTTTATATTCCTTCTCCCATATGATTTCATAAGATTTCATCATTTTACAATCAATAATCTTTTTAAAAGCATTTGGTAATTTTTTTGTAATTCAAACTGTGTGGCACAATTCCACAATATTGAGATTCTCAGATCCACTGTTCAACTAACGCAAATTAGTTTATTCAAATAATGGAATAAACATTAATTCCATTAAGCATAACATTTAACATAGCATACTGGAATCTAATTTCATTCACTA
>VBQI01000006.1 GCA_008297865.1 Thermoplasmata archaeon | reverse complement strand
TATATTCACCACGCAGGATGTGCCATACTCATTAACAATGCAAGCAACATAATTATTCAAAATTTAATTACAGAATTTAACAATTTTGGCATTTCCATTATAATTTCAAAAAATGTCTACGTAGAGAATTGTTATACTGAATCCATTTACTTGAATACAGATGAAAATTGTTCTATAGAAAATTGCCATATTCTACATTCTATCCAGATAATAGAAAGCGTGAAAAGTAGCATAATAAATAATTTTATTGGAAAAGGTTTGCTAATTAAAGGATTAAAGCAAAAGTATTTCTTCCACAATATTTTAAATAACACTGCCATCAATGGATCCATTCTTTACTATGTTAACAAAAGCTGTGTTAAGGTAAAAGAAAATGCTTCCCAGATATTTATAATAGGATGTAAAAACTTTGAGATAAGCATAAATTCCTCAAATGTAATGGTAGCAGTTGAAATGGCATATTCTTCTAACATTTCAATAATTAACTCGGGTTTTTATGGAAAAATGGCTTGGGCAAGCGTTTTTGGCGTTAATTCTTCTAATATTTCTATATCAAATTCAAAATTTAAAAATAATGGCTGCTCAATTTTTTTCCATGCTGTATCTAATTTTGAAATAAAAAATTCTCATTTTGCATTTTATGAAAGTGGAGTGGTTGCAGAATTAAGCAAAAATGGAATTGTTAGAGAGTGCACATTTGAAAATGGAGAATTTGGCTTAGAATTTTATTTATGCAGAAATATTGCCATAAAGCATTGCAATATCCATGACAATGAATGCGTTGGAGCAATGGCTCAGGGAATAATTGGCTTTACCATATACAAGTGCAATGTTTATAATAATGGCGATGATTGTGGAGGAGGAATAGGAGTAAGCCAAGGAATTTTTGTAAGAATAAATAGTAACAATATATTCAATAACTCATACTATGGCATATATGCAGATTTTTCAATTGTAAATGCCATGCATAATTATTATGGCTCATTTCTTGGACCGAGTAGAAATATGACGCATCCATTAAGAGGAGACATAGTATATGGATTTGCTTCCATAATAATAACATTTCCATGGAAAGTTTTTCCTGTTTTTACAAAAGCAGAATATTGCTTACAGAGGGTGAAAAAATGAAGAAAAAAGTTGCCATTATTACATGCTTCTTCTCCCTCTTTTCAATAGCTATTGCTGGTTATACCGATCCATTGGAGGGAAATACAAAAGTGATAAATGGCAACACTCTTTATGTTGGTGGCTCTGGACCAAATAACTACACTAGAATACAGGATGCCATAAATGATGCTTCAAATGGAGATACAATTTTTGTTTATGATGATTCCTCTCCATATTATGAAAATTTGATTATTGACAAAAGCATAAGATTGATTGGAGAAGACAAAGAAATAACAATAATAGATGGAATGAAAAAAGGAAATGTTATAAAAATAAATGCTAATGATGTTGTAATAAAAAATTTTACAATAATAAATGGCTACAAGAAATGGTATCTTTCTAGTGGGATTTATATAAATTCTTCTTGCAACTCTATATATAACTGTAATATTTGCTCAAATGAATGTGGGATATATGTAGGAAATGGATATAATAGGATAGAAGAATGCCACATCTATCTTAACAATTATACAGGTGTTGTGCTATCTTCTCCAAGTAATATAATTGGGAACTGTAAAATATACAAAAATGAAAAAGGCATTGAAAGCACCCCAAACAACATGATTTTGAGTTGCGAAATTTTTGGGAATGAATATGGAATATGGAGTGCTTCAAATAATCTATATACAATAATGTAGAAGGTTTAGAAATATTCATGGCACAAAATAATAGAGTTTTAAATAATCGCTTTCAAAACGATGGTGTAGTTCTCGATGGTATAAAAAAAGAATATTTTATGCACTATTTTGAGAATAATACAATAAATGGTAAACCATTACTTTATCTATTCAATAAAAGTAATGTAAAATTGGAAGGAGATGTGGGGCAAATAATTCTAGCATACTGCAAAAACATATTTATAAATAATGTTAGGCTAAATAATACCGATGTCGGAATAGAAATTATTAGATGTAGCAATGCATCCATCTTTGATTGCGCAATAAACAAAAATATTAATGGTATTTACTTGCTTGAGAGCGAGTATATAAAAATATTGGAAAATACCATAAAATCAAATGAAATAGGTATTAACATTGCTTTTGTGAATCATACTATAATAGCAAAGAATACGATTTCATATAGTGATATTGCTCTTTCAATCTTTCTTTACAATTCTAAATTCAATATAGTTGCAAAAAATAATTTCATTCGAAATAAGTTAAATGTAAGATATTACGTACTAGATCCATTTAAAAAGCCTTCATATTTCAATATGTTCATCAGAAATTATTGGAGTAGATGGCATTTAATGGCTTCTAAGCCCTTGTTAATTTTTCTTTTTATTTCAAAAGGGAAGTTTGGAATATTTTTTCCATGGATAAAATTTGATTTCTTACCAAAATTAATCCCATATTTGAGGTATTAAAATGAAAAAAGTAGACATCAGAGTTGTTGTTTTTATTTTGTCATGTGTAACAACAAATAAAATTACCCATATTTTCTTAATGAAAACGGAAGAACATTGTATGTTGGCGGAATTGGATAGCTATGCGAAAGTTTATGCTAATAAAGAAAGTTTTAAGCTAATAAATAGTAAAATGTAATCAACAAAATTAACAAAACTTATATAATGGCATTTTATGTTTTTACGAGATGGGAATATTTAGCAAACTATCGAGCTGGCTTCTTTCTATTTTTGGTAAGAGGCACGTTAGAATAGGCATATATGGCCCACCTAATGCAGGCAAGACCACGCTTGCCAACAGAATAGCTATGGATTGGGCAGGTGAAATAGTAGGTGAAACATCTGAAGTTCCACATGAAACGAGGAAGATTCAAAAGAAAGATAAAATAGTAATAAAAGATGGAAAAGCATCACTTATCATTGACATTGTTGATACGCCAGGCATAGCAACAAAAGTTGATTTCCACGATTTTTTGGAATATGGACTTAGTGAGGAAGAAGCAAAAAAAAGAGCAAAAGAAGCTACGGAAGGAGTAATAGAAGCAATAAAATGGCTAGACAATGTTGAAGGTGTAATATTGCTTATGGATAGCACAAAAAATCCTTTTACGCAGGTTAATATTACAATTTTGGGAAATCTGGAGGCAAGAGAGTTGCCAGTTATAATTGCTGCAAATAAAATAGATTTAAATGGCTCCACTCCAGCTACACTAAAATCTGCATTCCCTCAGCATGAAGTCATTCCTATTTCCGCTTTAAATGGAACGAATATGAACTTACTTTATGAAGCAATGGTTAGGAAGTTTGGTAAGGGGAAGTAATATGGAGATAAAAGTAAATTTCATTGCATATGAAAAACTCAATGGGCTTTCAATGGAAGAAAAACTAAATTTCATTTTGAAAGAGGTGGAAAAAGGACAGATTTTGGTGCTTGAAAAAGGATTGACCACGGAAGAGCAGGCAAAACTCATAGAGATGACAATGAAAGATATAAATGATGGTTTCGTTGGCATAGAGATGGAAAGTTACATGGAAGAAAGGAAAAGTTTCTGGCAAAAACTTTTTGGAAAAAGCAGAGCAAGGATGACTGTAGTTGGACCCGCAGACAAGCTTAAAACTGTGTATAGAGATAAGGATGTCATTAAAGCTGTTATAAAGGCGAGATAAATGCCTCATCAATGTTTGAAATGTGGAAAGATATACAAAGATTCAAGATATGTTTTAGATGGTTGTCCAGAATGCGGAGGGAAAAGCTTTTATTATACAAAGAAGCCGTTAGATGAAGAGAAAAGGAAGGAAATACTAAAGGAAATGGAACATGAAGGAGCAATTGAAGTGGAAGGAGAAAAGCTTGAGAACATCCTTTTAGAGATAAAAAGAAAAAAAGAAGAGGCAAGAAAAGAAGCAGAGAAAATGAAGGAAAGGGTGGAGAGCATAGATGTGAAGGACATGGGAGAATATGAAATTAATGTAATGCGACTGCTTGAAGAAGGAGTAATAATTGTGCATAAAGAAGGAGCATACTTCATTTATCTCCCTTCCTTATTTAAGTGGAAAAAGTAATATATTGGAATGCATTGCCAGTTTTATGATAAGAGATGTTGATATAACAAAGCTCATTATCGAAAAATTTGCTGAAGAATTTTTAAAAAATATTGAGCTAGATGTTGCCATAGTTGGCGCAGGCCCCTCGGGCTTGGTGGCAGCAAAATATCTCGCAGAAAAAGGAAAGAAAGTAGTGATATTTGAAAGAAAACTGTCGCCAGGCGGAGGCATGTGGGGTGGTGGAATTGGCTATCCTTATATTGTTGTGAAGCAGGGGCACGAAGTGCTGGAAGAGGCTGGAATAAAGTGCATTGAAAAACAAGGTTATTGGATTGCAAATTCTATAGAAGCAGTTGCCAAACTGGTAGCTACTGCCATAGACGCAGGGGCAAAAATTTTCAATGGAATGACTGTAGAAGATGTTATGGTGAGAGATGGCAGAGTTTGTGGCATTGTCGCCAACTGGTCAGCTATTTTGCAGGCAAATTTACATGTTGATCCTATATCAATAGAGGCAAGCTTTGTTATAGATGCAACAGGGCATGACTGTAATGTGGCAAAGATAGTGGAGAAGAAATATGGGCTTGGCACGCCTGGTGGGAAAATTGAAGGAGAAAAAGCAATGTGGGCTGATGAAGGAGAGAGGAAGACTGTAGAGAATACTGGAGAAATTTTTCCAGGTTTATATGTGACAGGAATGGCAGCTAACGCCGTATATGGCTCTCCAAGAATGGGACCAATTTTTGGAGGAATGTTGCTATCTGGCAAGAAAGTAGCAGAGATTATATTGGAAAAAGTAAGATAGGCAGAATATCTTTAAACAATTTTTTCATATACTTCCATGCTTGAGAAATATCACGATGAAATGTTAAGTTGCACAGCCTGTGCTTTTTGCAAAAAATCATATTATGTATACAAGTTCGCTCAGAAGGAGAGTGATTACCCGAAAGGTAAAGTCATGGTTTGCTATGGATTATTTTCAAAAGAGATAGAGGAAGATATGGATGTAGTAAAAATACTTCAGAAATGCACATTGTGTAGGAGATGCGAAAAGGACTGTCCATCTATGATAAAAATATCAGATATTATATGGGCAGGGCGTTATGATTTAAAAAACTTACTCCCTGAGCATGAAAAAATGTTGCAGAATTTTGAAAAATATAACAATATTTTTGGCGAAAAAAATTATGAAAAGGAAGGGAGCGAGATAACATTTTTTATGGGCTGTCTTGTAAGTAAAGAAATGAAAGATGTAGTTATTTCTCTTTTTGATAAACTCGGCATCGATGTAACAGTAATAGGTGGGTGTTGTGGCTATCCAATAGAAAAAATTGGGAGGAGAGTAAAAATTAAGCTTATTGAAAAGGAAATGGACAAATTAATATTTTCATGCCCGAATGGAATGCTTGCTTTTAAAGAATTCAAGCCAATGCACATAAGTCAATTCATTCTTTCCCTCAATGTAAATTTTCTGAAAAATAATAAAAATTACATTTATCATGATTCATCATTTTTGGGAAGATATCTTGGCATATATGATGAGCCAAGAGAGATTATAAAAAGAATAGGAAATCTTGTTGAATTTGAAGAAAATAGAGAAATGGCAAGACAATGCGGTGGAGAAATAGAATTTAAAATTGCCTTTCCGCAAGAAGCTGGCGAGATGGCAGAATATTTGGCGAGAGAGGCAAAAAAGAAAGATGCCATCATTGTTACAACTTCACCACATTGCTATAGCCATCTTAAGGAATATGGAGATGTTGTAGATCTATTGCAACTTGTTGAGGAAAATATAAAATAATAGAATGAATAAACTTTAATACCTTTTTATTTTATTCCCCTTATGGTTTTAGTTCCCACAAAACTGTTTCTCACGAAAGGCGTTGGGAAACATAGAGATAAGCTTCAATCATTTGAGCTTGCCTTAAGAAATGCGGGAATTCAACATTGCAACTTGGTTAGTGTATCAAGTATAATTCCTCCAAATTGCAAAATAATATCTGCTGAAGAAGGAATAAAATTGCTTAAGCCAGGGCAAATTACTTTTGTTGTTCTTGCACAGAATTCTACAAATGAACCAAACCGCCTAATTTCTGCTTCTATTGGATTAGCCTTACCAAAAGATAGGAGTTTCTATGGCTATCTGTCTGAATATCATAGCTATGGAGAATCTGCAAAGAAAGTTAGCGACTATGCGGAAGATTTGGCAGCTACTATGCTTGCAACTACGCTTGGCATTGAATTCGATGCGGATAAAGCATGGGATGAGAAAAAGCAAGTTTTTAGAATGAGTGGAAAAATTGTTAAAACAACCAGTATCACGCAAACTGCAAGGGGAGATTTAAATGGACTGTGGACAACTGTTGTGGCTGCAGCTGTGTTTATAGTTGAGTAGAATTAGGGAGTAAAATGAAGAGGATATACCCTTGCTTTACACCATATGGACAAGCTTTCAATTCCGCCCGCTTAAATGAAGCTTGCAGAATTTATGAAAAAATGGTGGAAGATGATACTGTAATTTGCCTTACCATTGCTGGCGCTCTTACGCCTGCTGGAGTTGGTGGGGCTATAATTGAGCTTATGAAAAGAGGGCTGATTGATTTTATTATTTCAACTGGGGCAAATTTGTATCATGATATTCACTTTGCCCTAGATTTGCCAGTCTATAAAGGAAGTCATAGTGTAGATGATAGAGAGCTTGCAAAGGAGGGCATAGTGAGAATATATGACATCTTCCTCCCATATGAAACACTTTTTAAGACAGATGAATATCTGCAGAATTGTTTGGATATTGAAGGCAAATTCTCGACAGCTGAAATTCATTATCATATTGGAAGGAAATTGTTGAAGGAAAAAAAGCCTGCGTACTCAATTCTTGCAATGGCAGCGAAGTATAATATTCCAATATATTGTCCTTCACCAGGTGATTCCTCCATTGGCATGAATATTGCATATTTAAAAGCGAAAGGGAAAAATATAAGCGTTGATGTCGAAAAAGATGTTTTGGAAACAGCATCATTCATTCATTTCAGCAAAAAAAGCGGTGCAGTCATTTTGGGAGGGGGAGCTCCAAAGAACTTTTTCATGCAGACACAGCCAATGCTTAGCCAAATTTTGAAATTAAAAGCGAAGGGGCACGATTACTTCATTCAGATAACAAGCGATTCTCCTCATTATGGTGGACTTTCTGGAGCAACGCCCCATGAAGCAATTTCATGGAAGAAAATAGATGCAGAATCAAAAACTCATGTTACTATATACGGCGACTGCACAATAGTTGCTCCTCTCCTCTTTGAAAAGGTAAAGAACATGAAAAGGAAACATAAAGAGCTATATAGGAAAAGAGGAGAATTTTTAAAAAAATTGATGGATGATATTGCAAACCTATAGGATAAACTCATGAAAAATGCTACATTCATTTAACGTTTGATGCTATTTCCCATAAAAAAGAAAATCATAAATATTTAAGGATGATTGAGAATAAATGAGTAGGACATTTGTATTGTTACTTCTATTTCTATCCTTAGGACTAAAAAATTTTGATAATAGCATAGTAGTAGTAGAAAATAATACGATAGTAGACATAAATTTACCATCTAATAGCACTGGCAGTCCAACGGGCAATTTAGCAGTTCGCATTTATGCCCCACATCATACTCGCTATCCTGATGGCTCGCCCGTGCTTATCTATGTGCCAGGCGCGGACACGCCGGGCGGGCTACGAAATTGTTTGCCTGCAGTGGGTGATGATTTGATAATCATATATTTCATCTTTCCTGGTGGATATGATGCTGAATCTGGTCATGGCTCTGATGGCATTTATGACCATCGCGGAGAAAACTGTATTCTTGCATTGAGAGATGTAATACTATATTCTGCCGGCAAACTTGCTGACAGCTCAGGCAAAACAATAGATGAAGTTTTGCATATGCCCGTATTGCATAATAATATTGGACTACTTGGTGCTTCAAATGGCGGAAACATAGTTGTTGCTGTATCCGCCTTATATGGAAATGAGCTTAAGGGCTATCTCCGCTACATAGTGCAATGGGAGTCGCCGGTTTCAAGCCAAATTGCTACCGTTGATTTGGGACCAATTCGCTTTAACTGTGCACCAAATAATTTTGTCAATCCTCGTTATACTGCTTACAATCCTTTCATTTTAACTGTTGATTACAGCGATTTAGTTTATAACGAAAGCAGTTCAGTGCAAGTATTTCATGATGGAAATGGAGACGGAAAATACACAACCATTATTGAGCCAAATAGCGGGTTGCCTACACCAGACTTAAATCTGGATGGAAAGCTTGAGCTTAATGAGGATTTTCCTCTATCAGCATATACAGATGGAGCAAAAGATGTATATTCTCGCCCTGTTACACATGCTCTTGAAAGCGTTATTTCTTCATGGCCATCCAATATAGCAACTCCGGAAGAGGCAGACGCTTATTGGGATATAAGAGAGGCAGTTCGCATGTATGATGATGCTATGGCAAATATACCAGACTTAAGAGGCATGGTATTGGCAAGCGTTAAAGACCATGTGCAATCTGCCCCAGATAAGCCTCATATTCGGCAAGCATTTGATGGATGGAATAATAGTCATGCATGGGTGAAAATTAATCCAAGCCCATTTTATATGGTAGAAGTGGACCCATCTTTTGCTGGAAGAAATGACTTGCCTAACAATGTTGCCAATACAGCTCCAGAAAACTGGAGGATTCATAATTATTGTATGCCAGAGGATATTCCAGATAACCTTTATCAGCTTGCAGCAATATGGGAAATGGCAGACCGTGTTTATTATAACAGATGGTATACCCTTCAGATAACAGAAGCAAGTGGAGGATTTGGTGTAACAGCAAGGGTTAAAAATGTAGGAATAGTAGATGCATCCAATATTAGTTGGTCAATTGATGTGGAAGGAATCGTTATTACAGGAAGCCATACAGAAGGAGTCATTGAATCACTGCCTGCTGGCGAAGAGGCAACAATAAACAGTGGCCTTATTTTTGGAGTTGGGCCAGCAAAAGTAAAAATTATGGCGGGAGATACATCAAAGACATTGACTTGCTTTTTATTTGGATTGCTGACAATCTTGGTTTAAAAGCAGCCAAAATTTTTTTAATAGAAATTCCATACATTACCAGATGCTGAAAGAAATTATATTTTATGGAAGGGGTGGGCAGGGTGCAGTTACCGCAGCAAATTTGCTTGCTTCTGCTGCCCTGAAAAGTGGGAATAAAGGAGTGCAAGCCTTTCCATTTTTTGGAGCAGAAAGAAGAGGAGCTCCTGTCAAGGCTTTTGCAAGAATAAGCAATGAAGAAATTTTTTTGAGAAGCCAGATAAGAGAGCCAGATATAGTTGTTGTTCTGGACACAGGAATAATGGATGTAATAGACGTTACTCAGGGCTTGAAAGAAAATGGAACAATTCTACTCAACACTCCTCGTAATCCTTCGGAGCTTTCCCTTCCATACAAAACAGCTACTGTAGATGCAACTACCATTGCAATAGAGAATGAAATCTTGGTAGGAGGCATACCAGTGGTGAATACGCCCATGGTTGGAGCATTGATCAGGCTTTTAGATGGTGTGAAACTTGAAGCATTGCAGGAAGCTGTAATGGAAAGATTTAAAGGAAGAGCCGGTGAAAAAAATGCAAATGCTGTAAAAGTTGCATATGAAAAGGTGAAATTATGAAGACCGCAATATCATATCCTACAGAGGGAGCAATGGGTAAAACTGGAACATGGCGTGTTTTCAGGCCAAGCATAGATATAGGCAAATGCATAAAATGCTGGAGATGCTGGATATTCTGTCCAGATGCTGCAATAAGCAAAGGAGAATATCCCGTCATTGACTATGAGTATTGCAAGGGTTGCGGAATATGCGCCAATGAATGTCCTGTAAATGCTATAGAGATGGGGAGGGAAGAAAAATGATAGTTATAGATACAGCAAATCATATTTCCGCCTTAGCTGCCAAAATGGCGAGGGCAAGGGTAATTGCAGCTTATCCAATAACTCCACAGACTACAGTTGTAGAAAAACTTGCAGAATATGTTGAAAGTGGCGAACTGGATGCAGAGTTTATAAGAGTCGAATCTGAGCATTCTGCAATGACTGCATGTATTGCAGCTGAAGCAATGGGAGTGAGAACATTTACTGCCACCGCTTCCCATGGCCTGCTTTTAATGCATGAAATGCTTCACTGGGCGGGCTTGGCAAGACTTCCAATAGTTATGGTTAACGTTAATCGCGCCATTGGGCCAGGATGGAATATATGGAGTGATGCAAATGATTCAATGGCTCAGCGCGACACAGGATGGCTTCATTTTTATTGCTCGAGCAATCAGGAAGTGTATGATAGCATAATAATGGCGTATAAGATTGCTGAAAGCCAGGAAGTAATGCTTCCCGCAATGATATGCTACGACGGCTTCATTTTGAGCCATACTTCAATGCCTGTTGAGGTGCCGGAGCAAAGTAAGATCGACGAATTCCTGCCAGAATTTAAGCCTGCATGGAAGATAGATGTTGAAAATCCAATTACCCATGGAAACATTGTTGAGCCACATTATTATGCACGCATCCGTTATGACATGCAAGTGGCAATGGAAAGGGCAAAGAAGATAATCGAGGAAGTTGGAGAGGAATGGGGAAAGAAATTTGGAAGAGACTATGGCTTGGTGCAGGAATATAAATGCGAGGATGCTGACTACGTTATCCTTACAATGGCTTCAATGGCAGCAGAAGCAAAAGTTGCGGTGGATGAGCTACGCAATAAAGGAGAGAAAGTAGGACTTGTTAATCTACGTACCCATCGTCCAATGCCTTTTGAAAGGCTGAAGTATGATAAAATTATTGTCATTGAAAGAGCTGTTTCTTTTGGCTTGGGGGGAATTGTTTACAATGAACTTAAAGGAAGAGTGCCAGAGTTATATGGCTTTATTGCTGGCATTGGAGGTATGGATGTTAGCTATCGTGATATCGAAAGAATGTATGAGCTTGCCAAGGAAGGCAAGGATGGATGGTATCCGATAGAGGTGAAATAATGGCAATAAAGGATTTACCTGAAGAAGAATATGTCTTGAAAGGACATGCAGCTTGCCCTGGTTGTCCGGCTACAATAGCATTGCGCATCACGCTTAAAGCTTTGGGAAAGAAAACTATATTGGTTATTCCTGCCTGCTGTAGCGCCGTTATACAGTCGCTATATCCAAAAACATCTTTTGGAGTGCCCACGCTGAATATTGCCTTTGAAGCCTCTGCTGCAGCAGCTTCAGGTGTTGCATCTGCTTTAAAAATTCTTGGAGAAAAAGATATAACGCCAGTTGTATGGGCTGGAGATGGAGGGAGCTACGATATTGGCATACAAGCTTTATCTGGAGCTTTGGAAAGAGGAACAGATTTCATTTATATCTGCTACAATAACCAGATGTATTCAAATACTGGCATACAGCGAAGCGGAGCCACGCCATACGGAGCATGGACAACAACAACGTGGACAGGAAAAAAAGAGAGGCAAAAGGAGCTTGCAGAAATTGTAATGGCACATCACATTCCATATGTTGCCACTGCTACCATAGCCTATCCAGAAGATTTGTATAATAAAATGAAAAAGGCAAAAGAGATGAAGGGGCCAAGATATATAGAAATTCTTACTCCTTGCCCGCCAGGATGGCGATTTGACATGAGCAAAACTGTGGAAATAGCTCGCTTGGCTGTTGAAACTGGCTCATGGGTGCTTTATGAAGCAATAAATGGCAAAGTTGAGTTTACAGGGCAAAGTAAAAGGATATTAGAAGGCAAAGAAAGAAAGCCCATCGAGGACTGGCTTAAGATGCAGGGGAGATTTCGCCATCTCAAGCAGGAAGACATTGAAAAAATAAAAAGAGAATTGGATGAGAAATGGGAATATTACAGAAAAGTAATGAAATAAAAGAACTTAAAATTACATATGAAAAAATAAAAAAAGAAATAGAAGGAAGGCTTGAAGATTTTAAGAAAACATGGAGAGATGGCGATAATGCGATTTTCGCTGAACTTATTTTCTGCTTACTTACCCCACAATCTAAAGCTAAAGTCTGCTGGAATGCTGTTTTAAAACTTCTGAAGAAAAACTTGCTTTTGAAGGGAGATGAGAAGAAAATCGCTGAAGAAATTAAAGGAGTAAGATTCAGGAATAAAAAAGTAGGATATATTATGGAGGCAAGAAAGCTTATTTATGCAAAGAAAAACATAAAGGAAAAGCTGAGTAAATTCAGAAATGCTTATGAAGCGAGAGAATGGCTCGTGAAAAATATAAAAGGAATGGGTTATAAAGAAGCAAGCCATTTTTTAAGAAACATTGGACAGGGCTTTGAGCTGGCTATACTTGATAGGCATATACTTAAAAATTTGAAATTGCTTGAAGTAATAGATGAAATACCACCGAATCTATCAAGAAAAAAATATCTTGAAATAGAAGAAAAAATGAGAGAATTTAGTGTGGCAATTGACATACCGATGCCCCATCTCGATCTACTTCTTTGGTATAAGGAAGCAGGAGAGGTATTTAAGTAATCGGATAATTGAATCTCAAATACCCTCAAATAATTACTCAACTCTTCTGAAACCTCTTTTTACAAAAGATGTAAAGGAATAAATTTGGCATTTTAAAGGATGCCAGAAATTTTGCTCTCCTTTTGCCTCCGCCCTTCCTTTTAAAATTTCTTCAATTGCATCATCTATACTCTCTGCATTCATCTCCACATATGCCTTGCCCATCTCCCACATGTAATGTCCATCACTCCCGGCAGTTGCTGGCAGATTATGGCGAGCAGCGTATTCCATCGCCCTTTTATTTTGCATTGGAAAACATCTTCCGTTTATCACTTCGATCGCATCTGTTTTGCAATGGGGCTTTGAAAAGCGAAATGGATGAGCTAAGACAGCGATACCACCTTTTTCATGTATCTCCTCTATCACTTCCACAACATCTCTGCTCTTTACCTCTTCTTTTATTCCTAAGGCTAAAATATGTCCCTTGCCTGTTTTTATTTCCATTCCGGGAATAATTAAAAAATCGGAACTTTTTACCTCCAAAGCTCCCTTTAAAGTATTGTGGTCAACTATGGCTGCCCCTTTAAAACCTTTCTTTTTGAGATATTTTACAATTTCCTCTGGTTTCTCATTTCCATCTAAGGAATAGCAGGTATGGACATGCAGGTCAAACATAAACTGCTATAATTTGCCAGTATTAACGCCTTTCCAAAAACCTCACAGTCACGAGCAAAGCAGGGCGTCCCTCATATTCTATCTTTCTTGAAAGCATTTCTGCCTCCGCTATTTTTCCATCCTTTCTTATAAGCTTATATCTTCTCGGCTCACTTTTTTCTTTGCCCTCAATCATTTTTCTATATTTTTCCATTATTCTCTTCCTGTCTTCGGGGGCGACTATTTCAATAAAACTTTTTCCTATGAGATCGCTGTTTTTATAGCCAGACTCTGTAACGCTTTTGTTTACAAACTTTACTTTTCCATCTTGGACAACGACTACTGTATCACATATCTCATTTATGAGATATTCATAAAGTTCTCTTGCCCTTCTTTCCTTTTCCTCAACATATCTTCTAACAGTTATATCCTTTGCGATGCCAACATATGCTACTTTTCCTTTTAATCTTCCAGTGCTTAGTAAAACATCTATTTTCTTTCCATCTCTTCTTACTGCCACTGTTTCATAGTCCTTTAGCTCCCCCTTCTTCATTCTCTCCTTTATTTCTTCACCAAAAATTCTCCCAATGTCACATCCAATCAAATCCTCTTTCCTTGTATATCCAAGATGGCTTACAAATTCACTATTGCATTCTTTTATAATGAAATCCTTGGAAGCAAAGAAAATCATGTCCCTAACTTTTTCAAAAGCTTCTCCGTATGTTCCACATTCAACTGCAGAGAGACTTTCAACTTTCTTCAAGAGTGTTGGCACATCCATTCTTCGCAAAAAATCTTCTCTCAACTCGCGCTTTATCTCCTGAACATGTATGCGTATTGCTTCCTTGCAAAAATCTGCAACACTGCTGTATCCTAATTCAGGTTTCTTTTCAATTAATTCCTGTAGCACATTATAAATTTCAATTGGCAGAGATATTGTGCTATACTGCGTCATTGGATATCAATAACGCATAATGATATATAAAATTTATTGCTTTCTAATAACAAAATTGTCTTAACAAGACAATCATCTTATGATTGAGCCATCTTTTACAACCCCATCTATTTTTATTTCTCCAGTTTCATCTCTGAGAAATTTGCCTTTATATTCCACCTTTCCGCCCTTTGCCGCCATTTTTATTTTTCTGAATTCTTCATATTCCATTTCCTTTACTGGCTTGCCCTCTATTCCCTCTATGTATACTCTGCTTCCTTCCTTTCCATTTGCAATTAGCAAAACAGCTTTTCCGCCATCATCTGCAGCCAAAAGCATACCGTTAGAAAGCACACCTCTTATCTTTGCACTTTTAAGATTTGCAAGCAAAACGATTTTTTTTCCAATAAGCTCTCCCTTTTCATACCACGGTTTTATTCCAGCAACAATCCTTCTTTTCCCAAGCTCACCAACATCCAATTCCATCACATACAACTTGTCTGCATTTGGATGATTTTCAACATTTATAACCTTTGCAACTCTCAAATCAAGCTTTGAAAATGGCTCTTCAACAATATCATCCAGATTGAGTTTATTGAAAAGCGGGACAGGCTTTTGCAATTCATTTTCTTCCAGCTCTTCATATGCTTCATCCCATTTTCGGTTATGAATGCTATCATTATATCCGAGCATCTTCCATATTTTATCTGCAGTTTTCGGCATATATGGAGCTGATGCCACTGCAAGAAACTTAACTATTTTGAGGCAAATGTGAATCACGCTTTTGCATCTTTCCTCATCATCTTTTAGAAGTTTCCATGGTTCAACTCTGTTCATATATTGGTTTCCAATTTGTGCCATCCTCATTATCCTTTTTATTCCCTCTTTAAAATAACATTTTTCTATTGCCTTCCCCACTTCTTCAAAATTATTTTTTATTTCTTCAATTGTCCGGGCATCTAAATCGTCGCCTTTGGTATATGGAGGAACTACTCCAAAGTTCTTTGAAGCAAAAGTTATAACTCTATGAATGAAATTTCCATAAATGGCAACCAACTCATTATTATTTTTTGCAACAAAATCCTCCCATTGCCAGTCTGTGTCATGCTTTTCTGGCATGTTTATTGAAAGGTAGTAACGTATTACATCTGCCTCAAATTTCTTCAGCATATTAGGAATCCATATTCCAATACCTTTTGATTTCGAAAATTGCTCCCCAGACATGGTAAGATATTCATTGGCTGGCACATCATATGGCAAATTTAGCCCGCCATGCGCCATAAGCATTGCAGGCCATATTATCGTATGAAATGGTATATTGTCCTTTGCCAAAAAATAGTAGTGCTTTGCTTCCTCCATCCACCATTTTTTCCATTCATCTGGCATCCCTTTTTTCTCTGCCCATTCTTTTGAGGCAGAAAGATAGCCAATGACTGCATCAAACCATACATATATTCTCTTATTCTCATATCCTTCCAGTGGCACCTCAACTCCCCATTCTATATCGCGGGTAATTGCCCTGTCTTTAAGTCCAGCTTTGAGCAGGTTGAGAGTGAAATTAAGCACATTATCACGCCAGTAATGCTTGTTTTTGAGCCATTCCATAAGTTTATTTTCAAAGGCAGATAATTTGAAAAATAAATGCTCAGTCTCTTTAAGTGTTGGCTTTCCTCCACAAATCTTACATTTTGGCTGTAAGATTTCTTCTGGTTCCAAAGTTTTGCCACATTCCTCACACTGATCTCCTCTTGCCTTACCTTTGCAGTAAGGGCAAATTCCCTCTACATATCTGTCAGGAAGGAAGCGAGCGCAATTCTCACAATAAAAAGCCTTCATTTTTTCTGGATAAATGTATCCTTTATCATAAAGTCTGAGGAAAAAATCCTTAACTACATTTTTGTGAAATTCATTGCTTGTGCGTGTAAAATTCTCAAAATGAATGCCCAGCTCCTCCAAATTTTTCTTATGCTCCTCATGGTATCTGTCTACAATTTCTTTTGGCTCAACACCTTCCTTTTCAGCAGTTAAAGTGATAGGCGTGCCATGTTCATCGCTTCCAGAAACCATTAGAACTGCATTTCCTTTCATTCGATGATATCTCCCAAAAATATCTCCAGGAAGCAGGCATCCTGCCAAAGTGCCGAGATGAAGCGAACCATTTGCATATGGCCACGCGACGCCTATGAAGATTCTCTCCATGTCTGTATATCATTTCTTATTTAAAAGTTTAAGTCGTCAATTTATGATATACATACTTATACAGAATAACAAAAATAAAACTTATGAAAAGAGCTGTATCACAAAAACTCACTCTGCACTCGGCAAATAGATACAAAATACGGTTCCCCTTCCCTCCTGCTTCCTTAGTTCTACACTTCCTCCATAACTTTCAACAAGTTTTTTTACCAAATAAAGCCCTAAACCACTTCCTGGACTCCTTTCTCTTTTGACTCTTGGAGCAAAAATATTTTCTCTTATATCCTCGGGAATTCCTATTCCATCATCCTCGATTAAAATCTTATAAAACGTTTTCTCGCCCTTTTTCTCTTTTCCACCATAGATTTTTATTTTACTACAATTTGAATGTATAATTGCATTCTGAATAATATTGGAAAATACACTTTCAATTAAAGAATCTGCCTTTATGATGGCATTAATGGGCGTATATTCAATTTTTATACCCTTATTTTTTGCTTGCTGTTCGAAATTTCTAACAACTTTTGAGAGAACATCATTAATATTCATTTTTGTCAATATTCCCTCCTTTCCTACCCTATGAAGTTTTCTTATCTTTTCAATTAATTCGCTACCTGAACGAGCTGCCTTGAGAGCATCCTCAACTAAGGATTTCTGCCTTTCTGTTAAACTCGTTTCATTTAAAAGTTCAAGATTTCCTTGAATAACCATGTTTTTATTTGCAACATCATGACGAAGAAGAGAATTGTAGAATTCTCTCTCTTCTTCAGCATTCTTTCTTGCTGTGATATCGCGGTATATCCCAAAAATACCAACCTGTTTTCCACCAATGAAAATAGGTGCACCTAATACTGAAACATATACAACTGAGCCATCTTTTCTTTTTCTTTTCCCTTCCGATTTTACAACTTCTCCTCTTAAAACTCTTTTTGTTATTTCTTTCCCTTTTTCCATTTCATCGTCTGGAAGAATAAAATCATCTATATTCTTTCCTTTTAAATCTTCCAAATTATAACCAAATAATTCAATGAATGCAGGATTTAAATCTACTACACGATGCTTTTCATCTAAGGAAACAATGGCTTCTGGTGAACTTTCAAACAATGCTTGGAAATATGTCTTTTGTTTTCTCAGTTCTCTCTCAACTTTCTTACGTTCTTCAATATCTCTTATTGTGATAAATCCTCCAACAATTTTATCATTCCATATAATCGGGGAAGCATTCATTTCGGCCGTAAAAACTTCGTTTCCTCTCATCAACTTAATTTCTATTCCAGTAAGCTTTTCACCTTTCATTATTCTATTGAAATATTCTTCAAAATCCTTTCTGAACACTTCTGGAATAAAACTTACAAATTTTTTGCCAATTATCTCCTTATTTGAACTTTTTATCATTTCACAAAAATGACTGTTCGAATACTCGACATATCCTCCCTCATCTATTATGCATATGCCCTCACTCGCAGTTTCTGCAAGTATGCGGAAATCTATTTCAGCAGGAGATTCAACAGGTAATTTATATTTTAAAATTGCATATACAATCAGCATTACCATTGCAAAATCTAGGGAGGAGCCAACGGGAAATTGAGCCAAATTATAAGCATTCATTACTGAGTAACTAATGAAGGAAAGTATTGCATTCGCGGGAATTGCAAACAGTATATAGAATGCCTGCCTCTTTTTTAATCCAACACTTTCCTTATAATATTTGTAGAGCAAAAAAGTGGAAAGGATAGTAAGGAAAAGACCAATCCACACACCTATCAAAAAAGGCACTGTCTTATATTCGGGCTCGTATCCGATAGTTAGATAAGTTACGCCTTTGACATAGCATTCGGAAAACACACATATGGAAAGGAAAATGGCTGGGAGATAAGCAAGCAAATAGTATTTCCTTTTGAAAAAATTGGTATATTCTGAAGCAAAATGAAATACGAAAGAAGGAATTAATACTAAGCCTAAAGCACCGAATTCAGCCCAATGAATATTTTTTCCGCCTGTTAAATTTGTTAAGACAGTTCCAGTATTCCATATGAAACTTGCGATGCAGATGAGGGAAAGAGGGATAATATACTTCCTCCTCGGTTTTATTGAAATTAAATATACCGCTACCGAAAATAGGAATAGAGAGGAAGCCAGCGAAGGAATTAAATATACAATCATTTCAACCTATATCAACATATCTTATAAGAAATTTTATATTTTTATCGCTGGAAAGGGGGCGAGGAGACAGAGGAGCTAAAAACTAGATTTCCTCTGTCTCCATATTATAATACTTTTCATAAATATAAATGTTTTCATTTTGATAGCAAATTGTTCATAAAAAATCATCAATTCGCTACTTCCCTCTTTTTCCTTTCCATAAAATTTTGTGAAGTTGAATAGAGAATCGCACATTAATTTCATCATCCAAAATCCAATCTGCAAGTTTTTTTGCTTTTCCCCAAACTGGTTGCATAATGATTTTACAAACTGGTTTATATTTCTCTATTACACTTTTTGCATATTCATAATCTTCTCTATTTTCTATTATAAATTTAAGCTCATCTGTTGCACGGAGCAGATTTATATTTTCCATTCTCATTTTATCATTCATACCAGAAGAAGGACATTTTATATCCATTTTAACAACAATTTTTTTTGAAATAAGATTATCAATGCTTAAAGAGCCGTTTGTTTCTACGCTAACTTCATATCTTCTTTTAATGAGAGCATCGATTAGCTGATGAACATTTTGAAGTAATGGTTCACCACCAGTAATGCAAACTCTTTTGCACCTCCATTTTCCTATTTCTTCCATTATTTGTTCTAAACCCATTTCCTTTCCTTCATAGAATGCATATTCTGTATCACAATATTTACATCTCAGATTACAACCGGTGAGGCGAATAAATATGGTGGGCAAGCCAATGTCGGCGCCTTCACCCTGTAACGAATAAAATATTTCATTTATTTTCATATTTTTTCATACTAATTAATGATTTAATTTTTATGATAAAAGTGGCACAAAAAATTTTAAGTATAAATTTGCATTTCCCAGCACATGAAAGAAATCATTGATGAGCAGAGGGTATTCTTGCCATCTGAGGGGTTTAGGAAGAATGCATGGATAAAAGATGAGAAAGTTTACGAGGAAGGAGAAGACTACATTAAGTTCTGGGAAAAAAGAGCAGAAGAGATGATTGACTGGTATAAAAAATGGGATAAGGTTTTGGAAGTTGAAGAGCCATATTATAAGTGGTTTATAAATGGTAAGTTAAATGCATCGTATAACTGCTTGGATAGATGGATTGAACGTGGCAAGGGAGATAAACTCGCTTATATATGGGAAGGAGAACTTGGAGAAGTAAGGAAGCTTACATATAAACAGCTTTATGGAGAAGTGTGCAAGTTTGCTAACGCCCTAAAAAGCTTAGGGGTTAAAAAAGGTGATATTGTCTCCATCTATTTGCCGATGATTCCAGAGTTGCCAATAGCCATGCTTGCATGCGCAAGAATCGGCGCCCCTCATTCAGTTATATTTGCTGGCTTTAGTGCAGAGGCATTTAAAGATCGCGTTGAGGATGCTGGAGCAAAGTATGTTATAACATGCGATGGCTATTACAGGAGGGGAAAGCTTTTAAACCATAAAGAAAAGACAGACGAAGGACTGAAAAATTTAGATGTTGAGAAAGTTATAGTTGTGAAGCGTGCAGATGGCAATGTCTCAATGCAGGAAGGCAGGGATGTGTGGTGGGATGATTTGGTAAAAGAACAACCAGCAGAATGTGAGCCAGAAGTAATGGATGCCGAGGATTTACTTTTCCTCATGTATACCTCTGGAACTACAGGCAAGCCTAAAGGTGTTATGCATACTACTGGTGGCTACATGGTTGGCGTTGCCACAACAATGAAGTGGGTCTTTGATGTGAAAGATGAAGACGTATATTGGTGTACAGCCGACATTGGCTGGATAACAGGGCATAGCTATATTGTTTATGGTCCGCTTGCCAATGCAGTTACAAGCGTGATGTATGAAGGTGCTCCCGACTATCCACAGCCAGATAGATGGTGGGAAATTGTTGAAAAGTATAAGGTGACTATATTATACACGGCGCCAACTGCTATAAGGCTAATGATGAAGTGGGGAGAAAAATGGCCAAACATGCATGACTTAAGCAGCCTACGTTTACTCGGCAGTGTTGGAGAGCCAATAAATCCGGAAGCATGGCTTTGGTATTACAAAGTTATTGGAAAAGAACGTTGCCCAATCGTTGACACATGGTGGATGACCGAGACGGGAATGCATATAATAACGCCTTTGCCAGGAATAACAAAACTTAAGCCCGGCTCTGCAGCATTTCCATTTCCGGGGCTGAAGGCAGAAGTGAGAGATGAAAATGGCGTATGTCCACCTGGCCAGAAAGGAGAGCTTGTGATAACGAGGCCATGGCCTTCCATGCTCCGTGGCCTCTACAATGCTCATGAGAAATATGTTGAAGAATATTGGAGTAAATATGGCTTCGGGAATTTTTACACTGGAGATGGGGCTATGGTGGATGAAGACGGCTATTTCTGGCTCCTTGGAAGAATAGGGGATGTGATAAATGTTGCTGGCCATCGTTTAGGCACAGCAGAAGTGGAAAGTGCTTTAGTTAGCCATGAAAGCGTGGCAGAGGCAGCGGTTGTGGGCATACCACATGAAATTAAAGGACAGGTGCCCTTTGCTTATGTGGTGCTAAAAGAAGGCGTTGTTCCAAGTGAGGAGTTAAAGCAGGAGCTTATAAAGCATGTTGTTAAAGTTATTGGTCCAACTGCAAAGCCAGATGGCATTCTTTTTGTTAGCGATTTGCCAAAAACAAGGAGTGGTAAAATAATGCGAAGAATATTGCGTGGATTAGCTGAGAATGGAGAGATAATTGGAGATATAACAACACTTCGCAACCCAGAGGTTGTGCATGAAATAAAGGAAGCGTTGGAGAAGCGAAAAGTTTAGAAATAGAATAGGTATATAGAATGGGGGAAATTGAATGGATAACGTCACAGTAACCATCCTTGCAATCTTGTCGTTCCTTTTAGTCTGGCTTGGCATAATGATTTTTACAACGAAGCCCGAAGAAAAAGAGGAGGAGCAAAAAGAAGTTCAAGAAGAAAGCCAGCCCGTTTCTGATGAAAAAAAAGAAGTTCAAGAAGAAAGCCAGCCCGTTTCTGATGAAATTGAAAGATATAAACAGAGAGTTGCAGAGTTGGAAAGAAAATTAAGGAAGTTGGAAGAAAAGCCAGCAAATGATAAGCTTTTGGAATGGCTTACTGAACTGCACAGGGAAAATGAATTCCTACGTATGAAACTTTCACATTTAGAGGGAGGAAGAATGCATTTTGAGGGAGAATCGTTGAAATATGAGAATGATAAACTTAAGAAAGAAATTGAGGAATACAGAGCAAGGATTGAAAAACTGGAGAATGAAGTTAAGGAACTGAGAAGCAGCTTAAACTACTACCGTGATTTGGTAAGCAAGCTTCAGGGAAGCTATACGGTGCTCAATAAATATAACTACAGACTCTGCATAAGAGATGTAGATACTGGTGAATATCATTATGAGCTTGTTAAACTTCCACCTGACTTTGATCCATTCAATCCAACATATATTACAAGAGATGGTTTTGAAGTGTATGAGGAATACGGCATAAGGATTCCAACAAAACTTGGAGATATTATAAGAGAGGAATTCAAAAAAGACATGTATCTCAGAGATTTTGAGCTTGGCAAATGAATTGGACAGAGAAATATCGCCCTAGTAGTCTGAGAGAGGTTATCGGTAATAAGAGAGCGAAAGATAAGCTTTTACAATGGGCAAGAGAGTGGCAGAAAGGTAGGCCAAGCAAGAAAGCAATAATTTTGTATGGAAAGGCTGGTGTAGGAAAAACTTCTTCAGCTCATGCTTTAGCAAAAGATTTTAACTGGCAGATTATTGAATTAAATGCAAGTGATGAAAGAAATAAAGATATAATTGAGAAAATTGCTTTAACTGGAGCAGTAAATGAAGCAATAGGTGCTAATGGCATATATATTAGCTCAAAAGAAGGAGCGAGAAAATTAATCGTTCTTGATGAAGCAGATAATTTATATGAAAAAGCTGGAGACTACGGCGGAAAAAGAGCCATAGTGGAAACAATAAAGGCAACGAAACAACCAATAATTTTGATTGCTAATGACTATTACCAGCTTATTAAGGGTAGTGGGCAAGAATTGAGAAAACTATGCTTAGTTGTTGAGTTTAAAAAACCAAAAATAAATGAAATAATATCCTTGCTAAGGGAAATATGTAGAAAGGAAGGCATAAAAGCAGATATGAAAGTTCTTTATACAATAGCAACACGTTGTGATGGGGATATAAGAAGCGCCATTAATGATTTGCAGGCAGTTGCATATGAAAGGAGAATTGGAAAAGAAGTAATTCCTTACATTGGCTATAGGGACAGAGAGAAAGAGATTTTCAAAGCATTGCATAAAATTTTGAAGGCAAAAGATATGAAGACTGCAATAAGGGAAGCTCGTGGTATAGATGAAAGTCCCGAGAATCTGATTTTATGGATAGATGAGAATATTCCCTATGAGTATCGTCATTTGAACGACTTAAAAGATGCCTATGAAGTGCTTTCAAAAGCGGATATTTTTCTTGGCAGAACATGGAAAAGACAGTATTATGGATTATGGAGCTATGCTCAGGAGTTAATGACGGGAGGTGTTGCAGTTGCAAAAAGACATGAATACAGAAATTTTGTTTCATATAACTTTCCTGCATGGCTTCGTGAAATGGGAAAAAGCAAACAATTCAGGCAGGCGAAGGCACAACTTGCACAGAAAATAGGGAAAAAGATGCACATGTCATCGAAGAAGGCTATGGAATTCTTACACGAATTAAAACCTCTCTTTACTGGAGATACTGCAATAAGGCTTACAGCAAAACTTGATTTGGGCCAGGAGGAAATTTATATTTTAGTTGGAGAGAAAGCAAGAGAAATTTATGAAAAGGCAAAAGAATTAAAAAAGAATGAAAAGCAAACATTGCTTTTCAATTTTAAGTGAATGCTTTAAACCATTGAGAAAATTAAAATATGCATAACTTTTTCATTTTTGGTGGCCCGGGTGGTGTAGCGGTAACATAGGGGACTGTGGATCCCCTGTCCCGGGTTCAAATTGCAACCTGCCCGCAGGTTGCTTGAAAATCCCGGCTCGGGCCTCCCCTTTTAGCACTAATTATTTATTGAGATAGGATATAAAGATGAGATGATCCTGCTTGCCATACTCGATGGATGGGGTTATAGCAACAGCAAGATAGGAAATGCAATTTATTATGCTCACACTCCAAATTTTGATGAATATATGGCAAGATATCCTCACACTCTTCTGGAGGCAAGCGGCGAAGCAGTCGGGTTGCCCGCTGGCCAAATGGGAAATTCTGAAGTTGGTCATCTGAATATTGGGGCAGGACGCATCGTATATCAAGAATCAATGAAGATTTTGAAAGCTATTGAAGATGGTAGCTTCTTTGAAAATAAAGTGCTAAAAGAAGCAATGGAAAAAGCAAAAAAAAGCAAGCTCCATTTAATGGGGCTTATAGGGGATGGAGGAGTGCATGCAATGATGGAGCACTTATATGCACTTCTCGAAATGGCAAAGGAAATGGGTGTGAAGGAAGTTTACATTCACTGCTTTTTAGATGGAAGAGACACCCCTCCAAAAAGTGCTATTAAGCATATCAGACAACTAGAGGAGAAAATTGGCGAGATAGGCATAGGAGAAATTGCAAGTTTAATTGGAAGATATTTTGCAATGGATAGAGATAAGAAATGGGATAGAACAAAGAAAGCATATGATATGCTGGTGAAAGGGAGAAGAAGACTTGTTAAAAATGCTGAGGAAGGAATAAAAATTGCATATGAAAATGGAGAGACAGATGAATTTATTCAGCCAACAGTTATAGAAGGAAAGAGTAGGATAGAAAATGGAGACGTTGTTATTTTCTTCAATTTTCGTCCAGATAGGGCTAGGCAACTTACAGAAGCATTTATAAAAGATGATTTTCATGCATTTCCCCGCCTGCCTTTGAAAGTTCATTTTGTTACATTGACACAATATGATGATTCATTCAATACTCCCGCAGCATTTAAAGCAGAGAAGATAAAAAATACGCTTGGTGAAGTACTCGCCAGACATAAGCTAAAGCAACTTCGAATTGCAGAGACAGAAAAATATGCCCATGTTACATACTTTTTTAATGGGGGGGAAGAAAAGCCATTTGAAGGTGAGGATAGATGCTTGATTCCGTCGCCAAAAGTAGCAACTTACGACTTAAAGCCAGAGATGAGTGCATATGAAGTTACAGAAGAAGTTATAAGGAGAATTGAAAGTAGGAAATATGATTTTATTGTTCTTAATTACGCAAATCCTGATATGGTAGGGCACACTGGCATATGGAAGGCTATACTAAAAGCTCTAGAAGTAGTTGACGAATGCATTGGAAAAGTGGTTGATGCCGTAATGAAACAAGATGGTATAGCAATAGTTACTTCAGACCATGGAAATGCAGAGGAAATGCTGGAAGATGGCATGCCTAAGACTGCACATACTACGAATCCTGTTCCATTCATTTTAATTGGAGCAGATGAAAATTTGAGGAAAGGCAATTTAGGAGATATAGCACCAACGATACTTGAATTCCTTGACATAGAAAAGCCTGAAGAAATGAGTGGAAGAAGTTTAATGAGAAAATTTTAAATTTTTCTTAAACAAACTAGCAAGAAATCCCTTGCCTTTAGGCTGGGGATGAATTGCTCTCATATTTTATAGCAACACTTTTCATGCAGGA
>VBQI01000064.1 GCA_008297865.1 Thermoplasmata archaeon | reverse complement strand
ATTGTATATGATGCACATAAATAGGAAAAAGAAATATCTTACAGTAAAATCAGCTGTTTTTGTTCTAATCATAAAATTGCTTTCAGCATCTTTTACAGTTATCTTCATTTTCTCTCAGGAATAAATAAATTGTAAATTTAAAATATTTTCCTTATGAATAAATTATATATTTCTCAGCTTTTTTACTGCTATGAAAATATTTATTGATACTGCAGACATAGAAGAAATAAAGGAAGCAAAAAAATGGGGTATTTTAGATGGTGTGACAACAAATCCATCTCTTATAAAAAAAGCTGTAGAAAAATTTGAAGAGAGAGGAATTAGTATGGAAGAGTATATCAAGGAAATATGCAGAATTGTTGATGGACCAGTAAGCTTGGAAGTTAAAGCATTAGATGCAGACGAAATGATAAAAGAAGCAGAAATTTTATATGATAAGTTTAACGATGTTAATAATAATGTAGTCATTAAAATTCCAATAAATACTGCAATGAGCAAAGAAGATAAAATTTTTGAAGGAATAGAAGCAATAAAAGAGCTAAATAATAGAGATATACCAACAAATGCAACATTAGTTATGACCCCCACACAAGCCTTGCTGGCAGCAAAAGCAGGAGCAACATATGTAAGCCCATTCCTAGGCAGAATAGATGACTACATAAGGAGTAAACTTGGAATAAAATTTGGGAAGTGGGATTTATTCAGAGGCAAGATAGTAAAAAAAATTGAGGAAAAGAAACAGGAGGAAAAGAAAGGAGAGATGCCCTTATTATATTCGGAGATGGCATCTGTTGAATATGGTGATAATGGAATTTATGACGGAATTGAAATGGTAGAAAGCATAGTCAAAATATACAGAGCATATGGATTTAAAACGAAGATAATCGCTGCGAGCGTGAGAAACGTTTATCAGGTTAGAAAAGTCGCAGAAATGGGAGTTGATATAGCAACCATTCCATTTAATGTCATAAAGGAAATGATCTGCCATTATAAAACCATGGAAGGAATGAAAAAATTCACTGAAGATGTTGTAGAAGAATACAAAAGAATCTTTGAATAATCTCTCTTCCATGCAATCTTTTTCTTATATAAATTAAAAATTTCTGCAAATTTCTTTCCCTTATCTTGCTTATTTTTATTTAATGGAATGATGCCTTTTTGAATGCACTCTGCTTAATTTAATAGAAGCTTTACCATCATCAATTGCATTTATTTCAAGTTCATTTCCCTTAGTTCGTGCGATTTCTTCCATAGCCTTCTTTATTCGTTTCATTATTATTTCTTCTCCATTTATCCTTACCCTTGCCTTCCTAAAGCCAGCCTTCAACAAAGCCCTCAAAATAATTTCTGAAGTTGGAATCAGTTCGAAATGCTCCTCAATTTTTCTGTATCCAACAACTTTTTCAATTGCTTTAATAACGATATTGGATGGATTTTTTATTTCTTTCTCAACATTCAAATCTATATCAATTTCTATGTTTTTAAACCATTTTTCATGCCTTTCTACTTTTGCTTTCTTGCATTTATGGCGTGTGTGCCCCGCATTAATCCATTCCCCACTTCTTTTGGTGAATAAGTCCATGGAGGTTCTGGATATCCATATCTCATACCCATCTTATATTCCTTCTTTCTAATTCTTTTATAAATTTCTCTGCATCAACGGCAATTTCTGGCGGATGAGCGCCTTCTTTGATTTCACCATCTAAAATCATTTTTGCTATTATTGCTGTAGAAAAACCTGTTGTTCTTGCCATTGCAGAAAAATTGTTATGATAGTCAATCAATTCCATTGCTTCTTCATTACTATATATCCTAGCTAAAACAACATCTTTCTCATTTTTTGGCAGATTTTTCTCTAAAATCTTTTCTGTAAACTCCCTTGCCCCCTTGCTGAAAAATCCCAATCGCTTAAGAAAAATAATTTTTTCAGCATGTCCTTTATAACGCACCGTCTTATAGTCGAGCTCTTTTATTCCTTCCATAGTATTTGGAAGTGTTGAAACGCCACCATGTGTATAAAATGCTTCAAGCTTTCCAAATCCATCAAATACAATCTCTTCTAAGCCGGTCAAAGACTCTACCTTGCGAAGCTCTCCATTTTTTATGATTATAGAATCTTCAAGATATTCATTAATTAGACCATGCACAGAAAAGAATAAAGCATAGTTTAAAGGGGGCTTTGGTTTCTGTGGTAATCCTCCAACTCTAATATGAATCTCCTTGGCTTTGCCATGCCAAAGGTGATAAGCAATGATATTTGTCATACCTGGCGCCAGTCCGCAATCTGGAATTATTGTAATGCCCGTTTTTTTGGCTTCTTCGCTTAAGCTAAGCTCTTTCTCAACAATGTAACTGTTTCCCCCTAAGTCAATAAAATTCGTTTTTGTTTTTATAGCCATTTTTGCAAGCATATAATTAAAATCATAAGGCAAAGCACTTATAGCTATATCCTCTTTTTTCATTTCCTTCATCAGACTTTCTTTATCTCTTACATCAAGTTTGAAAAAATTCGGGAAATTTGTTTCTCTAATATCACATATTCTCGTCTCCACATTGTTTTTCATTAAATCATATGCTATTGCTTTCCCCATTTTTCCTGCCCCTAAAACAAAAGCCATATTATGAAAAGATGAAGGTATTTTAAAGATTTAGAGTTAGAAATAAAATACTTCATATTTTATTTCATCAAGAGCATTAGAATTATATTCTTCTATTAAAGAGATAGCGTGCCTCATTTCTTTTTCTTCTCCAACTAAAATAACATTTAATCCTCTCTGACACGCTTCAATTGCAGAATTAATTGGGCAAAATTCAAAATCATATTTTATTTTAGCATTATCCAAAGCAACTTTTCCAACAATGTCCATAACACCTATTCTATCTGCATTTATTTCTTCAATCTTACTCTTTAGTTTCACTGAATTTACTTTTTTTGCTCCCCCTTTTTCTGCAGATGGAAGGGAAAAGAGGGATATTTTACCTAAACATAAATCTATAATGCCCCTAATATTTTTTATTGCAACGTCTTCTCCCTTCTTTGCGTTTTCAATAGCTTCTGCATAAGAAGATGATGTCTTATTTACAAAAGCATACAAATATCCGTTACTCATAAACAACGCAACTTTTTCACCCTTTTTTATATCATTTCCTGCAATTGCCGAGCATATTTCTATAATATTGAGTTTTTTTCTTTTTTCCTCCATATATTTCTCAAGTTGGGAAAGATGTAAAAAGAGTTTTTCCACTCCTTTTACCGTTGCCCTATATTCTCCTTCAATAACTTCAATGATCCCTTCTTCTTTCATTTTCTTTAAATATTCAGATACACCCTGCTTTGTTATTCCAACTTTTTCTGCGATTTGTGAAAGACTATGATATCTTCCTGTAGCCACTTCAAGTAAAATCATAAATTTTTTTGAGAGTAATTCTTCAATCACATACTTAATGTCCTTGATATATTAAAAGGATTTCTGTCAGTCTATTCTTCTTTTCCTTTTATCCTGTCTATACTATAGTTGCCATACTCAATTTCTGGTTTCTTTTTTATCGCATAGAAAATTGCAAGGAAAACAATGAAGATAATGAACAATGCAGAGAAAATTATTAAACTCAGAATAAATACATGAAGAAAAGGGAAAATTTTAGTTTCATGTTTTACTATTAATGCTATTCCTAAAGAAGCCAGATAGATGGCCAAGATCAATAGAGTAAACTTTACAATGTTCATCTTCCAAGCGTCTCATCAAGAAATGTGCCAAGTACTCCGCTTCTTCCAGACGTCTGCTGTTGTGGCAGGAAAGGAGCTAAAGCCATTGCAAGATTATGCAGAGTCATTGATTGAAGCAATATTTTTCCTGGGCCAGTAAGAGTAGTTAAAAATAAACCCTCTCCTCCAAAGAAAATTGTCTTTATCCCTTTCACGCGCTGGATATCATAATCAACGCTACCCTCCCAACCAACGACACTTCCAGTGTCTACTTTTATTTTTTCTCCTTCTTTTAGCTCCATCTCAACGAAATCACCGCAGGCGTGGATAAATGCAAGTCCCTTTCCTTTCAATCTTTCAAGGATAAAACCCTCTCCTCCAAAGAAAATTGCTCCAAGGCGACGTTGAAATGCAATACTTAATTCAACGCCATCTTCAGCACATAGAAAAGCATCTTTTTGCACAATGAATTCGTTACTGCCATCGAGTTCTATTGCTTTAATTGTTCCGGGAGCATTTCCTGCAAATCCGACAAATCCCTTTCCTCCCTGAGGAGAGAACTCTGTTAAAAAGAACGTTTCTCCCGCAAATTTCCTTCCGATAGCCTTAAGCAAACCCCCACGCATCTTTGCTTCCATTTTAATGTTGGGACTTAGATAAACCATTGAGCCAGCTTCTGCATATACTTTCTCGCCCTCTTCAAGTTCAACAGTAACAATTTGCAAGTTATCTCCCGTTATTTTATATTTCATTTACTCACCAAAGAGAAAAAGGGGAAGGAAATAAAAGTTTTGTTATGGTGGCAATGTAAGCATGCTTCTTCCGCTATCCCATATTATCACCGTTTGCACATTTCTATATGCAAATACTGCATCTCCCATGAAAATGTCAAATGAAGCTACTGGTGGCGCCTTTATTGTATATTCTGGTGGCCAGTATTGTGAGGACGCATCCCATCTTCCTATTTTTGTGCAATTTGGAATATTTTGCAATAATTCTGAGGCATTTGTGTTCTCGATGTTAACGCTGTTCACCCTACTTCTATCTTATATTCCTCGCTAACTGCTACATTTCCTGCTGTATCTATTGCTTTTATTATAAATTTATATTCTCCTTTTTCAAGTTGTCCTAACTCGATGCCATATCTTGGCTCATTGCTTATGTTTTTCAAAGCATCTTCTTCATGCCTTGATTGAACAGGAAAATCTGCATATCTATACATGTTTTTCTCTTCCCCATTCAAGATAATACTAGCTTTTTTTAATTCATAAAATGTCTTTTCTACATATGCATATACTACTATATTACTTTCATTTGTTGGAGAAGATGGTTCATAATATACTTCTTTTATCAATGGCTTACTTTGGTTTCCAACAATTGTAAATCTTCTCTTTTCTTTGCTTTCCAAACCACTTTTATCTATTGCTGTAAACAGAATTTCATAATCTCCTGGAGGCAATGAAATGCTCTCATTAAATGGATTCTCTACCAACGTTTCTTCTTCCAAAATTTTCACTTTTATTTCTTTTATCCCAACATTATCTGTTGCATATCCCTTTATAACGAGTTTATTTCCTATCCCATTTTCCTCTGGCTCATCTATAACAATTTTTGGCGGGGTAAAATCTACAACTTCTATTTCGTAATTTTTCTCAAATCCTCCACATCTCGCTTTTAATATATGCTCTCCTATGCTGGCATTCCATAAAATGCTAAAATTCCCATAAACATCCCACTTCTTGCCATCTATTTCTACTTCTCCATTTTTTGTTGAAAATCCTTCAATTTTAATTAGCCCAGCATCTGAAATTATATGGGTAGATATATTGCTACAAGGTTTTGCAATGTGAATAAAATCTCCTTTTCCATAGATACTAAAATCAACATTGAGAATTATGTCTGTCCTCTTCTGGCTATTGTTAAAAACAAAATACAAATCATCTCCATTAATTTCAATACTCCCATTTTCTGCATGCATATATTTATAGCAAATAAACTGCTCTCCTTTCCTATACCTATTGAAATTTTCTCTATCTAAAACGAGGAAATTCACTTTAGCTTTCGTTACGCCATATGAATATTTCCAGTCCCACGGATTTCTCTGCTCTTGATAACCTTTACAGTTGAAATTTATCTTGAAACTGTATTCTCCTTCATTTGGATAATTAGCAATTTCCATCCCTGATTTTTCTTTGTAATCAGGCAGAATAAATTTTATCTTTATTTCTTTTGTTGAGTTTGCTCTCAAAGCCAAACAATAGTGAAATGCATTGCTCTTCCCCACGCTATACGGACCAAAATAAAATACATCATCCTTTTGTAAGACAAATAAATAGCTATGCCCAAGCCCAAGATTGAAAGAGCAAATCCCATCAGAATTAGTATAATTCCATATACTTGGTATAATCCATGGAATTATGCCTGGAACGCGTTCTCTATAAAATTTCTTTATTTCGTCATATTTTTCCTGCCATCTCTGCCTTAATTCTGATGGCAATTTCTGCCATAACTTTTCTATATACTTATTCCATAACTTATCCTTGAAGTTATTTGCTTTCCAAGTACCGAAAACCATTACTCTTACTCCATCTACATTATTCCCAAAAATATCTTTTACTTCAACAATAACTTTTGCTCTATCTTCCGGCTTAATATATTTTGATGTAACATCGTATATACTACTGTCTCCATTCCATGCAAAAAACGCAGATACTATTTTATTCCATCTATAACGATATTCGTCGTAGTTGTCTACACTCCCTCCCCCATCTGCCCACCAGTTATCACATTCATGCCATCCATTGTGCCAGAATTCACGCCACACATGGTCTTCCCCGAGATTATTTATGCCTACACTTGGAATCAAAGCGGTTCTCTGAGCAGCAACAGCAATTTGTTGCAATTCACCACAGTAGCCGTTATGCTCATGCGCTATTACATTTGGCTGTCCAGGTCTATCGCCGATGGCAAGCTGATTGATTGTTTTTCCAATCCAGTAGCTGACAGCTTCTATTGCAGTTGGATGATTTTCCATGCTCCATTTCCATGTTCTATGGCTTGGAGGATGATATGATTGGCAATCCCACAAATATTCTATTCCCCGTAACTTCTCCATTAGCAATGGATAACCAATGTCGTTATGGTAAAAGAGATATTCCCGCCAGAATTTGTCATAAACATATTCAGCATCCTCAAAGGTAATGCGAGGATGAACAACATACCAATAATAAATTTTCATTGGACATGTATATTCTTTTTCCTGCCCATCCTCCAAAACTCTATACACTATGGTGCTCGATCCATTCTCAAAATCAATAACATCTGCATAGTCAATCAATTCATCATTTTTGTAAATAAAATAGGCATTGTCATATAGCAAACCCGGCGGAGGAATTGCATTTGATGGACAACATGCTATAGAAAAAGCTATCTCATCAACATATTTTGACGGGGAATTTAAAATCAAATCAGCATATTCATCTCCTATTCTTTCAAACTGCCTTGCAAGTTTTATTTGCATCCATTCTGGCGCTCTTAAAACCGCTTTCATCGCTTTTTCGGATAGATTAAATGATATGCTTTTGAACTCTAAACCATTTGACTTATTAAAATGAAAATAGAAGTCGCCTCCTGCTTTTATATAAACTGTTTTTTCGAAATGTCCTATATTCTCGAAATGTCCTATATAATAACTTTCTTCTCTCTCACTTATTATACCGGTAGCGGGAAGGAAAAGAAGGATCGAAAGCAAAATTATAAATTTTTTCATACTGTTATATTTCATAATCATTAAAATTTTTATCGCTATTAACTGTGTGGCACAATTCCACAATATTGAGATTCTCAGATCCACTGTTCAACTAATGCAAATTAGTTTATTCAAATAATGGAATAAACATTAATTCCATTAAGCATAACATTTAACATAGCATACTGGAATCTAATTTCATTCACTA
>VBQI01000063.1 GCA_008297865.1 Thermoplasmata archaeon | reverse complement strand
TTTTCCTGCATGAAAAGTGTTGCTATAAAATATGAGAGCAATTCATCCCCAGCCTAAAGGCAAGGGATTTCTTGCTAGTTTGTTTAAGAAATAATGGGCTGTTTTCAGCTTAAATTCTTTTTCTCTCTCTAAAGCTTTTTCTATTTTTTCATATGCTTTTCTCAACTCTTCTTCGGCCTTCTTTCTTTCAGTAATATCATGCAATATCAGTAAATAGCCTATTAAGTTATTATAACCATCATATAACGGCGTTAAATGCATTTCATAATTTTTTCCATTTTGCAATGTAATTTCTTCATGCATTTCTTGAGCATTATGACAATAATCTGCCAATTTTGGATGAATGTGGGTCAATTCATCAATAGATTTGCCAATCTTGTCATACCCAATAATTTTCTGTGCGGAAGGATTTGCTGATATAATATGACAATATTTATTCAGTGCTATTACTCCATCTCTCATGTTTTCAATTAATGCATTCCTTGCTATTGGCATCACATCCAGTAAATGAAAGCGTAAAAAACTCCATGCAATGGCTATTCCACTAATCAAGAAGCCAAAGGGTGTTAGGTCAATGTCGGAAAAATCAAAGACATACAATGCATTTCCTATAAGAGGAGCAAAAGAAGCAATCATTAGCGTGCCCGCCTGCTTCCTGTATATATGGTAGGAATTAATAAAAGTGTGAATGAGCCAGAAGGTAGCAAGAAGAACAATTACATATGCATAAACTGTGTGAACTTCAGCCCACGAGCCATAGGTAAAATCTAAAAGTAAAAATGGCTTTTGTATAAGTTTTATGTCTCTCCATATCAAATGATGCATATCATTTGTCCATACCAGAAGAATAGTAATGGCTGGAATAATTGATAATAAAATCAGATTTCTTTTTGTAATTAATTTTCCGCGCCCAATATATTGTAGCACGATGGCAAGCCATATAATTGGTGCACTAACTATACCAAAATACTGAATCTTTGTCCAAAAAAGTTTAGCTGTCGGCTCTATACTTGCCAACTCCATTGCATATCCAAATGACCAATCTGCTATAGCAAGCATGAGAAATACAAAATATACTTTATATGGAGAAGGATATCTATAGGAAAATATTGCAAGTGCAATAGCTATTATACCTGTAAAAAGCAAGGGAATGGCATATATTTGCATCTATTATTAAGATGGGATAAGATATAAAAATTTCGAAATTAATTCATTTTCCTTCTTCCTTTGCCCACATTTCCATTTTCCTTTTCTTCTCCATTTCTCTGAGTTCCACTCTCCTTATTTTCCCACTTATTGTCTTTGGCAGGCTTTCAACAAATTCTATCTCTCTCGGATACTTATAAGGAGCTGTCTGCTGTTTTACAAAATTTTGTAATTCTTTGATTAGCTCTTCACTTGGCTTGTATCCCTTAGCAAGAACAATAAATGCCTTAACTATGTTGCCCCTTATCTTATCTGGTGATGCAACAACAGCTGCTTCTAAAACAGCAGGATGCTTAACTAAAGCATCTTCTACTTCAAATGGGCCAATACGATAGCCAGATGATTTTATTACATCATCTGCTCTCCCTTCAAACCATATATAGCCATCTTCATCCATTCTTGCTAAGTCGCCAGTTAGGTATAAACCATTGATTGCCAGCTCTTCTAACTTCTTACCATTCCAGTAACCAACCATCAAGCCAGGATGAGTGATAGGCACCGCAATCTGTCCAACTTGTCCAACTGGAACCGGCTTTCCATTCTCATCAACTAACTTTATGTCTGCTCCCGGCATCGGCTTGCCCATTGAACCCGGCTTAATCTCGATGCCGTCATAATTGCATACTAAGCCCGTTGTTTCTGTTTGGCCATAGCCATCATATATTTTCACGCCATATGCCTTGTAGAATCTATCCATAACCTCTCTATTTAAAGCTTCTCCAGCACTGAGGAATTTTTTCATATCCCGCAAGTCATAGCTTTCCAAATCTTCCTGAATCCACATTCTGTATTCTGTTGGTGTTGCGCAAAGCCTATTGACGCGGTATTTCTCCATAAGCTCTAGGTATTTTGCTGGATTAAAGCGCCCATTATAAATGAGTTGACTTGCTCCTGTTGCCAAAGCCACACCGATTGGGCTCCAGAACCATTTCGCCCATCCTGGCGAGGTAGTAGCCCATAACAATTCATCTGGCTTAGCATTCCACCAGTAAACGGCGTTGGTTTTAGACATGCAATAAATCCATTTATGATCATGCATTACTCCCTTTGGATCGCCAGTAGTGCCAGAAGTATAGTTGATTGTCATTATATCTGTGGCTTTTATCTTCTCTTTTTCCAGATAGCGGGATTGCTTTGGCACTTCTTTTTCATAGCTAAACCACCCATCTCTTTCCTCGCCAACAACAATATAATTTTCAACTGGGATTTTATCGCGCACTTTTTCAACTTCTTCAGTTGAAGCAATGGAAGCGATGATAGTTTTTGCTTGGCAATTATTTGCCCTATATTCTATATCCTTTGCGCGTAGCATGTCAGGGCATGGAACAACTATTGCCCCTATCTTAAAGCTTCCAAGTTGCGAGGCAAAAACTTCAGGAAGGCGAGGAAGAATGACCATTATTCTATCTCCCTTTTTCATTCCAAGGCTGCGTAAAAAATTTCCAAATCTGTTTGACTCATCTCTTAACTCCCAGTAAGTAACCTTTTCTTTTCTCCCTTCTGCATCTTCAAAATAGATTGCTACCTTGCTTCTATCCTTTGCATGCTCATCTACAACATCGGCTATGGAGTAATATTCTGGCACATCCCATACAAAATTCTTTACCCATTCCTCGTATTTATCAACCATGTTGTTGGAATTGCATATGTATTATTAATAATTTCGATGAAGTAGCAAAATGAATTACACGAAAGTTGGCATAATGGAGAACAATTCTTTCATTGTTTCCATTTCTGTTCATCTCCATCCAGCACATGGAGTATAATAATATTTATCAATATTTCAAACATTAATATCATGAAGAAAGTGGGCATATTGACTGCTTTTATTTTATCCATTATTATAATGCCTACCTCTTTAGCATTCCACGTAAATAAAATTGATTACCCTAAAAATACATCTTTTACCTATGATTACAAACCACATGTTGTTGTGGCAGTATTAGATTCTGGCATCAATGTTTATCATGAAGTTTTTAGGAGATGGAATGCAACACACCCTTCTCGCTATATTGAAGGATTTCCTGAAGATGCGCCGGCGATTAACTTAACCTTTGGCAAGGATTGGCAGGACAATTATGAAAAAGATAAAGAGATATGGGAAAGTTTGGAAAAGAAAAAATTATACTGGTTTCCTCATACGAATATAATTGGCATATCTTTTGGACAATCAACATGGTATGGAAGAGAGGAGCCTGGAGATATTATTTTGGATGACAATGGCCATGGAACATCTGCATCATCTGTAATAGCAGAGATAAATCCAAATGCAACAATCTTAATGGTTGAAGTAGGAGGAAATAAGTTAAAGGAAGCTTTGTTATGGGCAGTAAATCAATCATGGATAGATGTCATCGACATTGAATTTGGTGTTTGGTATAAACCAAGGTTATTTTTCTGGACAACTGTATGGTGGAAAGGATTAGAAGAAATTACCAAAAGAGGAGTGAAAAATGGAAAGATAATTGTTACAGCAGCTGGCAACAGACCATGGATAAATCCATGGTTATCTTATATAAGCGGTCCTCCATGGGTATTGTGCATTGGAGGAGCAGAAGATTACTGCCATGGAATAAGCGTTTCAGCTGCCAAAGGTGCAGATTATCTATCATCATTTACACAAGTAACGGCATATTTCCAAAGCACCTCAGATTGTTTTCCTACTTCTGGAACAAGTTTGTCTGTTCCTACAGTAGCGGGAACTATCTCCTCCATCATTTTAAAAATAAGGCAGGAATTGAATTACACCCATGGAATTAAAAATGGGACATTGATTGACTTGCCAGAAAAAGGAATAAAAATAACGAATTTGGATGTGAGAAATGCAATAAATCATACTGCTGTTTACTGGAACACAAGTGACTGGAGTTTATATGACTGGATATTCAAATGGCCCTATAGAAATGCCACATTCCCGCCTACGGGAGAACCTTTCCCATTGTGGTTCAAACTTTTATTGAGAAAGAGTACTTTAACTCTCCCTGCAAATCCATTTGCTCCCTGGCTTCAAATGGGATGGAGTTTTGTTAATGAAAGCATAGTTAACATTACAGTAGATATTCTGCTCGGCAGGAAGGAAATGCCAGAGAAGCCAGAAGAAGCGGTAAAATATATGCAGTATATTTACAATCTCCGACTAAGCATATGGGCTAAATTTATTTGATACCTTTTTGATATTTTTCTTGACGTTTCTGAAACACTTTAGAAATTTATATTAATCCCAAACCATTTCAGAAATTCTGTGATAAGAATTGGACCAGCGGGCATACCTCTATCATGCAAGGAGCGAACAAACATAGATGGAATTATATATACACGATGCCTCGGCTTATCTGCAATGGAAATAAGATTTTCTAGGGCGTTTGTAAGTGAGGAGGAAGCAAGGCAGATAAAAAAGGCTGCAAAAAAAAGCGGTATCGAAATATGTGTCCACGCTCCGTATTATATAAACCTTGCTGGGGATGAAAAGAATGTAAAAATGAGTGTAGAGAAAATAGAAAAATCTCTTCACCTTGCTAACTTAATGGGAGCAAGAATAATAACAACCCATCTTGGCTTTTATGGAGGGCTATCAAAAAAGGAGACAATGAAAAGAATAGTTAAAAATTTGAGGGAAATAAGAAATAGGGCAATGAAAAAGGGAAAAACATTAATAGGTTTAGAAACAATGGGAAAAAAGGAAGTTTTTGGTAGCATTGAAGAAATTGTAGAAGTGTGCAAAAGGGTTAGAGGCACTGTTCCAGTACTTGATATGGCACACATTCATGCTCGTGGCAATGGGTGCCTTCGCGAAAAAGAGGATATTCAAAGAATTTTTGATATGGTGGAAAGCTTAAATCTAAATCATTATTTAATACATATAACTGGAGTCAAATATGATAGTAGTGGAGAGCTTTATCATACACCTATTAAGAAAGGAGATTTTCCAGTTATAAAGCTAATGGAATGCATACTTGAAAATGGCTATGATGTAACTATAATATCAGAATCTCCTCTTGTTGAGCATGATGCAATATACGCCCAAATATTGCTCGATAGGGCAATGGAAATGATTAAATGAAATTTAAAGAATCTGTTTCATATATTAGGAAGGAGATAGAAAGCATATTAAATGAAGTAGAAGAGGGGAAAATAGAAAAAGCGGTTCGGTATTTTTTTGAAGCAAATACAGTTTTTGTTTATGGAGCAGGCAGAAGCGGGCTGGTGGGAAAAGCATTTGCAATAAGACTCGTCCATTTAGGTTTTCCTACTTTTGTCATTGGAGAAACTATAACAATGCCAGTAAAAAAGGGGGATTTAGTAATTTTAATATCTGGCTCGGGAGAAACAATCCCTGTTGCAATGACTGCAGAAATAGCACGAAGACTTGGTGCAAAAATTATTTCTATCACTGCCAATCCTGACTCCCATATAGCAAGGTTTGCAGACTTGGTTTTCATTTTAAAGCCAAAGAAAAAGGATAAAGAGCTTGCACCTCTCGGCACTTTATTTGAAGCATCAGCATGGATTTTCCTTGATGGCTTAATAGCAGAATTAATGGCAAGGAAAGGGGAAAACGAGGAGAGCATGAAAAGGAGACATGCTACTCTTGAATGACTAAGGAGCAAAAAATGAAGATACCCAAGAAGGGCGGGCTACATCGTCAAGCATATTTTCCCATTCCTCATCTGTAAGGCTTTTTTCCACTGGCTGTTTGAACTCATAATAGCTGAAAACGGGACCGCCTGCCATATATAGCGAATTACCCGTCTTATACACAACTACAACTAAATCAACATATCCAATTCCTTCTTCCAAGCATTGCATTGTATTCGCATCAGTATGTACATCTGCAACCAACAATGTTTTCCTTGTCTCTCTGTTGAGTCCAGAAACTGTTTCGTTTATTTCCTCAACAAAATTGCTTAAAAAGCTGCTTTCACTAAACTCCTTTCCTTCAAGTTCCTTCTTTGATATTTCTAATAGCATGTCCAATATGCTTTCTAGTTTAATGAGCCGGTACTCTTCTATTTCATTTATTACGCCAAAATTTTTCAGTCCATTTAAAGTCATATTAACTAGTGCTTTCATTCTTGCATAGAATTCTGGAAGGGGCTCAACATATCCCGCTGTCGGAGTCGGCATTGCAGAAAGACGAGGAGTATAACTTTGCTTTGCATATAATATTGTATCATGCCTTAATTCTGCCCACGAAGCTAAGGAAGTTTGCAATTCCTTATCAAGCCAAGCTTCAGTTTGCATAAATGTAGGATATGATTCACCAAATTTTTTAATCAATGCTTTCAAAGTATAAAGCCAGCTCCAGTAGAGATTGCGATTCCATTCAGTTGAACTCATACTATTAAATTTTTCCCTTAGCATTTGCAGTTGTTGGTGATAATATTCATATTCAGTATCTCCCTCTTTTTCAAGTATCTCTAACGCCCTATCAGAGCCAAGCACAGCCATTATATCTAATCCACGGGGGAAACACCTCGCCTTCCCACCACCAGTTGTTTCCATAGTAAAAGGCGTGTCGTTGCCCATATACATTCCAACAGCAGGAGAAACAAGTTGCTGGAATATATAGCTATCTGGTACATATCTTTGTCCCATAAATCTCATACCCTTCGTTTTATTCAATACTTCATTCAGTTTATCTTTTGTAAATGGTGGAGATACGATGCAATTGCCTGTCCCTCCATATATCTCTGGACTCCTCATTTTTGCCAGTTCTATTTTAACAGCCAAAAGATTGCTTTCGTTAGACAGCTCCTCAATACTCGTCTTGTTCCCAAAAACTTTTACCAAGCATTCCAAATATTCATAAGGTGTTAAATCGTCTGCAACACCAACAAAAAAAGATGTTATCGCATACATTCTTTTCCACAGTTCGAAAGCATTATTTTCACCAACGTTTATTTCGGTGAGTTCTGAAGATATTAAGCAGGCTTGCAGAGTTGCAATATTTGAATCTTCTTCAGAAATAAGAAACTCACAACTCTGACAATTTGGCTCACCTCCTTTAAGCAGAAAAGCCATCCTACCATACCACATCATCGTCTTAAAATATTTCCTTAGCCTTTCTGACTGTGTATAATGTCCTCTTGGAATATACTGTGAATAATCTTCTTCATAATGAAATATTTTGCTAACTTCATATCCTTCGTGTCTTTCGATTGCCTCCAGCTCGCCATTAACTTCCTCATTTACATATGAAGGTAATTCCACGTCTTCCCCAAGAAGTTTTAAAGCTACGCCAAAATATGCAACATTTCTCCTAGAAGCCTCTTTTAGGAGAGGATTATCATGCATTTCATAATCTTTTTTTGCTCTCTCAAACATTGCTTTGCTTAAATCAACCAAATAGTCAAAAAATTCTCTTTCTTCAATATTCTTCAAAATTTCATTAAATTGAATATGATAGATGTGCAATAGTGTATCTGAAGTAACAAATATTGGAATATTTTCGTTCTTCAAATTTTTATAAACAGTAGTAATATCGTCTATTTCCCCATATGGTATAATAACAAAACCATTCTTCTTTAACAAATTTTTCTGTTCATCATTTAAATTGAAATGTGCATTTATTTCATCCCAGTTTCTAATTTCATCAAGTTTTAATGGGAGATTATATTGAGGAGCCCTTCCTTGTATAACAAAACCTTCCATAGAATATAAGGAGGAAAAGGAATATTTTGGATTATCAGATGCCTCCGCTTTTACTGTGGAGGTGAGCTTTTCTTTAATACATCCACCTAGGAATGTGGAAAGGAATAGAAAAACCATTA
>VBQI01000062.1 GCA_008297865.1 Thermoplasmata archaeon | reverse complement strand
AAATGAAAAGAGTTAGGCAAGCAATAAAGCAAGGTTGTTTAGCGGAGATGCTCGAGCAAAGAGCAACATCCCATCCTTCTCTACTAGAAGCAATGGAAGTGTTGAAGAGAGAGAAAAAATGGCTTGAGAAGTGGGAAAATATATCCAAAAGAAAGGCTTTTATGTATACAGGAAGATATTCTTCGCACCGCCCAATTGTCTACAGGCTTCAAAAGAGAATAGTGGAAAGATATGAACCATTTTTTGAAAAAAGTATTATTTTTGCAGAATTCAGCAAGCCATATAGCAGACAGGAATGGCTGAAAAAGCTTGAAGCAAACTGCATAATTGAATCGCCATTTGGTGCCATACCATTGGAATTAGATGAAATTTATCCCGTTGCTCAATCTCTGTTCCCCGAAAATGTAGATGATGAAACAATTAAAGAAGCAAAAAAGGCTTACAGTAAATTTTATAAAAAGATGCCTCCTATAGTCAGTCTGGAAGAAGTTGGCAGAAAAAGCAAAGATTTCGATGTAAGGAAGATAAAAAGCGTGGCAAATTATCAGTTTGGCAAGGGAGCAGGAGAAGCATTATTTAAAGGAGAAATAAAAATAATAAAATCAAAGAGCACTGGAAAAATAAGAAATGTGATATGTGATGAGAAGCATGTGGTATCGATGCGCGCATCAGATGGTTTCTTTACTTTAAAAGCAGAAGGGGGAAAAAGGTTGCATTCTTTTTTCAGTCCTCCAAAAATGAGAGTTTTTGTTACAAATGATGCCATTCCATTTATAAAAGAGGGCAAGAATGTTTTTGCAAAATTTGTTATCGACGCCTGCAAAGAACTCCGCCCCTATGATGAGACATTGGTTGTAAGTGAGGACGATGAACTCATTGCGGTGGGGCAATGTTTGCTAAACAGAGAGGAAATGCTCGATTTTGAGCGTGGGATTGCTGTCAAAACAAGAGAAGCAATATAAAATTGCCCTTCCAAAAATTTCTATACATCTGCTTATTTTCAAAACATCATTTAAAAAATACGAAGGCATGCTTATAGCTAGTCCTTCACTCCATTCACTTTCCTCATATAAATCTCTTGCTTTAACTTTTACTATGTAATTTCCAGCTTTATTCCTCTTATGAGTTGCATTTACAGTTACACCCTCTTCAAATGGGCCAAACCATTCCTGACTTCCATCACCCCAGTCAAATAGGTAATAGAGGCAATTGCCATCTGCATCTGAAGAAAAAGTAGAATAAGTATATGGAGTATTTATTTTACCTGCTGTCTCCCCATATGGTTTAGTTGGGATAGAAGGAGGATTATTTTTATACGGCACATCATGCAAATTTTTCCAATATTGCCAAACCATTTTTTCTTCTCCATTGTGCATCCTTAATCCTAGCAATTCATTTGCATTTTCTTCCTCGCCTCTGACAGTCATATCATGTAATAAAAGCCAGCATACCATTTTAACAGACAAACCCTCTATAGCTTCCAAAAACCAGAGTAAAAATTCTGCTTGCTCCTCTTCATCGCTATTTACTAAGGAGGAACTACTTCATCCCGTTTCTGTAAATGCTATTGGCTTTTCATCAGTGTGCTCCATTATTTTGGCATAATAATCGGGAGGCGATTCAGCAGGATTATCATATGTTTTATTTAAATATGGATAGCTCGTAAATGCTATCAAATCGAGTTTGTTTTTATCAAATTCTCTATTTTAAAAATTATCATCACCTTTGTATGAGGAGAGACGCTTTTTATTGCATCATATGACTCTGCAACCAGAGAAATATAGTTATCAAAATCTACTCGATTTGGCTCATAATTGTAAAATAAGTCTATTTCATTTCCTAAGCTATAAAATGCTGGGTGCCACTTCCTGCTTATATTTGTTACATGTTTCAGCCATCTACTGCGAAATTCCTTGCTCCGCCTTGTTGTATTTGATGGCATATCTGGAGGATTGCCAAGCAAAGGAGCTATTTCATATCCTTCAACATATTGCAAACTCCAGAAATTTGTATGAAAAATTAGAGTTAGTTTGTTTTTGAGAATTAAATTTAATAACACCCGTGTTGAATTTGAAGAGAGTTTTTCTTCCCTTCCCACCATGGAACAGAAAGCCATAAATTAACGAGTTCACAAGAAGTGGAAGCAATACAGTATGCTTCTTCTAAATCCTCTATTGTAAAATTAGGATAATTTTTCGGATTCGCAACAATCCCCATCAAAAAATCTCTTCTATCTGAAAGATTTCTGCCATTGATGCCAAAACTAAATAAAAATAGCAAATAACTTCTTCATGATAATAACCGTTTTTCCATATTTACAGTTTTAGACATTTTCCTTCCGTGAACATCAAAAAGATTTTAGCCAACCAAAATATTAATTTCTTCATGAAATTAACAAAAATGAAAATGTTTCTTTTGATTCCATTAATAGTCACTTTTACTCAGCCAACAGTTTCAAAAAACACCTATTCCCTTAAATATGAAAATGATATACCCATAGTTATCATAAATGCGGAATCAGACTATGAATATGGCTTTGTGGAAGGGAAATTTTTTATTGAATATTATGGAGAAAATTATGTAAAGAGTACAATTTTCAAATTTTGCAGATTATGGTTGAAAGAAGCGAAAGAGCACATGACAATACTAGAAAAATATTATCCTTCATTTTTGGATAGGCTAAGAGGATTTTCTGAGGGCACGGGGATACCACTTTTAGATTTAATTGCATTTGAACTAATTTTTCCGAGCATATTTATGGGAAAAGATGCTTGCACAACTGCTGCTGTTTCTTCGAGACAGACGTCAGATAACCAGTCCTATATTTCCTGGAATATAGATGTTAGCTACATTTACAAAATCATATTTTCCCGATATTTTTCGCCGCCTCCCATAATTGTGTGCAATATAAGCGGGAAGTACAAATATATAAAATTTGGCGTTCTTTCTTCCGTTTTCGGTTTTGGCTTGCTAAATGAAAAAGGTTTAGCATATTCCGCAGCAATGGTAGAAGTAAACGATACGGGCGAAGGGTTGACATCATTGGAATTGAACAACTTGGCAATGGAAAGTTGTGCAACAGTTGATGAAGTTGAAAGCCTATATAAGAACGCAGAAAGGAGATCCGGTATAAAAAAGCCTGATACAGCTTTTGGTTTGACATCAAATATGAATACCTTGTGGATAGATGCAAATGGAAATGCCCTACTTCTGGAATATACGCACAGATATTTTGCGTCCAAGAAAGCTGATATATTGGCAGAGACAAATCACCACCAGCTACTTGACTCCCACCTGACTGGTGCACCCAAGAATAACTCTTTTATAAACACAAGTTCTTATGTGCGTCTTAAAAGGGCGTATGAATTACTTTACAATTACAGAGGCAATATTAATATTGAATTCTTTAAAGAGATTTTCACACGAGACCATAACAAAGGATTTGTAAAAGGCAAGAGAGATTTATGGGATATTTGTAGACATTCATTAAATACTCCAAATTTTCCTTGGGATATATTCCGTTATTCTTATGGAACAGTATGTGCCTTAATAATACAACCAAAGGAATATTTGGCATATTACTGCCCAGGTCATCCTTGCTTAATACCATTTAAAACATTAGATTTTAGTGATGAATTAAAATAACTTTATATTCTCTCCACCATATATACTCATGCGATGTGCGTATTGCAATAAAGAAATAGAAGATGAGAAATTATTTAAAGAAGGAAAATACTGGCATCTCGATTGCTTGAGGAAATGGTTAAGGGAAAAAGGTTGCTAAAATTCTTGCTCCTTCATTATCTATGAAGCATTCGTAATGTTGATAGGATGAAAGAAATTTTTTCATTTCTTTGCTATAAATGGCTATAATGGCGTTACCAAGCATGCACATTGTTGCTTTTCCAACTTTATTTGCTTCATTTAAAATTCTTTGCATATTTTTATCTGCTATTCCAGTTTCAAAAGAAAATTTTAAAGATAAATCAAAGAAATTTTCTAACGATTTATCCTTCAAAAATTCTTTCAAGCACACCTTTCCAGTATCGTTTATTCTCTCCACCATTTTTTCATTCTTAAGAATATTCTTTGTTTCTATCTTCTTGCCAACAATAGCAACTATAAGTTTTTTTCTACACTCAATTTTCTCTATTTTTCCTTCTATGCCTGGCTCCTTTCTTATTTCTATACCTCCTATGTATGAAGCAACAACATCCCCCAATCCAGTTTTCATTTCCACCTCTGCTAAATGGGATGCTTCAACAGCTTTCTTTTCTGGAAGATTAAACATATGACAGACTGCAAGCAGTGTAGCAAGTGTTGAGGAAGCACTTACTCCAAATCCTTGTGAAAGGGGAAGCTCATTTTTTATTTTTACATTTATTCCTGCAAGGCCTAAATTTTGCAGAGCTTTTAGTGTAACTTCTCCTTTTCCAATATTACCTTCTAAAAAAATGGAGTTACCTTTCTTCCCAACTTCAGCATAACTCCCAAGAGAAATGTTTATGCCTGCTCCTCTTGAGCCAGCTTTCTTATAGTCGTCATGATAACATATCTCAAAAAACCCAGTGATATGCGATGGAGCAAAAGCTATTGTTTTCATACTAAATCTATTATCTCTTTTGCAATTTCTTCCTTTTTCCCTTCCGCTTCTTTAATAACTCCTTCTTTTCCAACAATCCATATTTTTGCTTCATTGCTCCCAATGCTTTCTAAAGTATTGGCGACAACATAATCCACATTATCTTTTCTTAGCAATTCCCCTACTTTGCTTATCACCTTATTTTCTTCCTCAAGTTTAAAAGCTATGACAACTTTTGCAATTTTTCTAAGCATAGGATTTATTCTTGGAGCGGGATACAACCTCAATGAAATCTCTTTTCCCGTTTCTATCTTGCCCTTCTTCTTTTCCACTGTAAAATCTGAAATAGCTGCGCAATTTATTGCAACATCATACCTTCCTTTTTCTTTTTCAATAAGTTTAATTAAATCTTTTATGCTCCTAAAATTTTTTGTTTTTATATAGCCAGGCATTTCAAAACTTGCCCATGCCATAACTTCCATCCCTCTTTCATAAGCTTCCTTTGCTAAAGCCATAGCCATTTTTCCTGAAGAAAAATTTGTTATAGCTCTAACATCATCTATTGCTTCATATGTTGCTCCACCTATTATCAAAATTTTTTTTCCTTCTTTGTCTGCCCTCGTGCATCTTATAACTTCTTCAACTATAGTTTCGATGTCTGCCATCTTTGCCTTGTTCTCTTCGACTCTTGGAGGAACTATTATGATACCCTTGTCCTCACATCTCCTTATATTCTGCTGAACAAAAGAATTTTTATACATTGAAAGATGCATCGACGGAACAATCATAATTTTGTTTCTGAAAGCAACAGCAAAAGTAGTGATAGTATTATCTGCAATACCTAAGGATATTTTTGAAAGTGTATTTGCTGTGCACGGCGCAACAAGAAATATGTCTGCATCATGACTTACATGTTCAACTTTTCCACTTAGCTCTGTAATAACTTCATTTCCAGTGGCAAATTCCATTGCTATTGGCGATAAAATTTTGCACGCTTCATTACTCATTATAGCTGTAACTTCTGCTCCATGTCTTATGAGCTCCCTCGCCAGTTTTACGCATTCGATGCCAGCAATTCCTCCTGTAATTGCTAGCAGAATTTTTTTTCCTTTAAGTTTATCTGACTTTTTTTCTTTTATTGCTTCACTTGGATGCACATGTTTAATTCACGAGATGTAAATAAATTTATGTATTACATGCCATAACTAACAAAAAGCAGATTTATGAAGTTGTACATAAAATGGGCTGAAATTGGCGCTAAAATGTTTTCCCATTTATAAATAAGGAAACCTAGCATGAGTGAAAGGAGAAATGGAAATAGAAATTGTAGCAAAGTATGATATTGAAGATGAGCTATGGCAAATAACAGAGAAGTTAAAATAACGGAATAAAACATTCCAATTTTTCTTCCCAAATGCATTTGAATTAGTCCTCTGTAAAAGGTTTCTTCACTTATTGAAGAGCTCAACGGAATCAGAAAAAGAAGAAAGAGATTCATCTCTTTTGCAATCTCCTTTAAAAGAGGATTTTCTTCCCTATATCCATATGAATACATGACTATGCTGACTGCTATTTGAATCAAAATAAAAATTCCGCATGCTCCCGCCCCAATTGCAACTGCTTCTATAGCTCTTTCTTTTCTGAAATAAAGTTCTTTGAGTAGATTTTTTCCATAATATAAATAAACGAAAGCAAATGATGTACCAACCATAAGAAAGAAATTGAAAAGAAGATTGAATAACAAGACAGAAGTAGATATCGAAAATTTTGATAAATCAATAAAGAAACTCATGGCAACATCGCCATAAATAATAAGTAAGGCTATAGAAAGCAATGTGTATGCAAGTATTTTTCTCACAACAGAAAAACTTTTTATCCTTTTTTTATTTTATGGCAGGGCCTGTGGGGTAGCTTGGTTTATCCTTCGGGCTTTGGGAGCCTGAGACTCCGGTTCAAATCCGGGCAGGCCCATTATTTTTCATAAATAGAGGGATTGTGATATTTAAATTGATTTGCTTTTCACTTCTTAACATCTCACCCTTATGTTTCTCTCAACTTTATCCTTCCCTTCAGTATTTTATCATTCATGAATTCAGCAATTTTCATAGCTTCCTCCTTCTTTCCCTCATTAATTAAATCATTTGCAATAGATAGGTATACTGCTGCTTTTATCTCCTCTTCCCTTATTCCATTTATGAAATTCATCGCATCATTGAATTTTCCAATTTCTATTAGAACATGGGCAATTGAGGAAGATGCATCCTCTTTTTCATATGACTCTAGTTCTTTTGCTATTTCCATAGATTTGTTCAGCATGCTTGTATATCTTTCATCTCCATTATCAAACATTGCATGAGAAATTACTGCCAGAGCCATCGCTTTCTCCATTTCACATTCTATTTCCTCTGAAATTTTGATGCATTCATTAATCAATTTGTTCGCCTCTTGCTTCCGCCCCCATTCTGCCATTATAGATGCCACGTTGCTCATTACACTAACTTTTTCATATCTGGCTTCCATTTCTCTTGCTATTTTAAATGCTTTCTGGAGTAAGTCAACGTCTTTCTTCATATAAGCAATATCCGATAACAGCCATGCTTTATTATATCTTATTTTCTCGATTAATTCCATGGCCTCATTTAACTTTCCAAGTTCCGTCATAAATTGGGCAATTAACGCAAAGGCAATAGAGGCTTCTTCATCAAATTTTTCTGCCATATTTTTTGCATGTTCCATTAAATTCCATGCTTTCTCCACTTCGCCAATATCCACAAAAGCATATGCAACACTTTTTATCGAAATAACTTTCAAAATATCATCATGCATTTCCTCTGTTATTCTCTCTGCCTCCTCCAGTATCTTTTTTGCTCCCTCAATTTCACCTCTATCCATCAATAAATCAGAAATTCTCACCATGGTATATACCTTCTCTGAGGATACTTTAATATTGCTCGCTATCTTTAGTGCCTCTTCCACTTTCCCTGCAATTGCTATCCCAAATGCAATTTTTGACATAAAAAGCGATTGTGCAAATCCGTTTTCCATTTCTTCTGCTATTTTAAATGCTTCCTTCAACAGTAATAATGCCTCTTCTTTCCTGCCTTCATAAACCATTGCCTCAGCTATCATACATAGCGTCATTAATTTCTCCTCTTCATCCTCCATTTCTTTTGCTTTCTTAATGGCTTCTTCAAATTTACCTTCATTAACCAATTTCCTTATTACTATATACTCTCTCATACTCTCACCTTAATATAGCAAAAAAGTCAAAAACAATGCATGTAGGGATATATAACTATTTTGTTTAAATTGGAATTTTTTCAACGATTTTTTTCACCATCCTGCTTGGTGAAACCAACAAAGCGAAATAATTTCTGTCATTTTACATCTTAACAAACTAGCAAGAAATCCCTTGCCTTTAGGCTGGGGATGAATTGCTCTCATATTTTATAGCAACACTTTTCATGCAGGAAAAATT
>VBQI01000005.1 GCA_008297865.1 Thermoplasmata archaeon | reverse complement strand
AGCCAAATATAAACCCATTATTTGGAGGTATCCAAGCTTTTATTCCAATAAATCCAAGGATTATCCCTCCAAACATAAATCCCTCCATTTCCCATTCTCCTAATAAGCCAGTTGTAGTAATTTTTCCATTGAAACATATAAATTCTGATAATATCATTAGGAGGCGAGGAAAAGCCAAAGCAAAAATAAAAATAGGGACGAAAGGAGGAAAAATGCTAGATAATACCGCTAATGGTGCATTTCGAATTGTAAGGGTTCCAATACCTTCAGCCGTTCCATATACATAACAGAAGATATTATATTGTTTGCTATATCCTAAGGTAGGCATATTTATAAGGGGAATGGAAATTATATTTTTCTTAGAAAGGAAATGTATTATCTCATCAACTGTAGCTTTTCCCTGTTGAATTTCGCATATCTTATGATAAATATATCGAGCGTTTGATAGAGAAATTTGCTTTTTAATTTCATTGTTTTCATTAAAACATGAAATAGTAACTTTTTTGGAATCAGCTATTACTAATGGAGAAATTACTAGTGAAGAAATGAGGAGAAACACATATAAGATGGTCAACTTTTTTCTCATTGTTAAATATTATTGCTCCTTCTATTTAATTTTTATCTTTAACTGGTCGGCTCTTAGTATTAACCTTATGTAATTAAGGAAGAATAAAAATTTAGCAAATTTTTTCCTTTTAACAAAATAAAATTTTGAGATGAGATTAACAGAATGTACATCTAGAATTAAAAGATATTTTGAATGAGTAAAATGCCAGAGAGATGAAATATATTTCAATGCACGTGGAAAAAGATTCCAATGCTTGAGGATTCGAGCTTTGAATTGTATATCGTATCGAGGTTTGTCTTTAACTAAAAACACAAAAAGTTTTATAACAAAAGATGTATCATTAAAGGTGAAAAAATGCGTACTGTAGTTTATATTCTTTGCATAATAATGTTTTTTTCTGGGCTTTCATCTGCGGAATTGAAACAGCCCACCTATCATAAGGGGGACTATTGGGAATATAAAATAATCGGTGGAACAGATTTAATGCCGTATGAAGGAACACTTCGTTATGAAATAAAAAATGAGACAACAATAACAGCAAATGGAGAAAGCTATGATGTATGGGAGATTTTTTCATCATCTACAAGAAGACCCACTGATGCTAACTATTACTATAATATGACCGTTATATCCTATCACCGGAAATCTGATGATGCAGTGGTGAAACAAATTTGGAAATATGACTATTTCTCTCCTTACGGAGTCGGAACATATCAAGTTGAACGCACTTATAAAAACATACAGCCAGATTTGGAATTTCCTGTAAATGTCGGTAATGCTTGGGAGCGTCATTCACAATTTGAATACAGAATTATTGATACTGGAGAAAACGATACAGCAGAATCATACAGGTATTATGAATGTATTGGTACATCCAAAGAAAAAACAGATGTAGGAAAATTTTTATGTTACGTGATAAAAACATGGTCAAATTCTAGCAGTGATTATTCTCTTGCTTATTATTCAAATAAAGTTGGCAATATAGTTAAGTCAGTAACATACAGCAACAACACGGTGGTGGAGAGTATGATGCTGACGGCATATAAATATGGCATCAATAATGGCGGGCTACCGTCATTTGAAATCTATGCAATAATTATCGCAGTAATTATTACGTTCATAACAAGCAGAAAAATGAAAGTTTCTTAACATTTGTTAATCTCAAAACTATCTATTAGCACACCGTCTGGCTTCAATGATTCAAAATATAGATGGGATGAATTTATTGAAACTTTGCAATAATGGTATGTGGAATTACTTACAACAGTCCATTTGCTTCTGCCTACTCTATAAAGAGGGGCTCCGCCCCCTCCGGTTACAATATAATGAATGCCTCCAATATTTACATGTTCGTAATCATGGTCATGCCCGCTGAACACAATGTCAACGCCAGCCATTTTGAAGAAAAGGGTCCAAAGTCTTATAAGCGTTATATTGCCATGATATCCAGAGCTATATGGGGGATGATGAAATACAACTATTTTCCATGTCTTTTTTACTTGCAAATCTTTCCACATCCAGAGAAGCTGAGCTGGAGATAGTGGGGTATTTGAATTAAGTATAGTGAAATGAGTATTCCCATAATCAAAGGAATAGTAAATTTCATTATTAGGAAGAGAAAAATACTTACAGAAAGCTGAAACGGGCATGTCATGATTTCCAATTGCTGGATAAAGGGAAGAGTTATGAATAAACGAGCTGGCTTGGAAAAATGATATCCATTCCTCTTCTTTTGCCCCATTCTTTACCATATCTCCAGTGTTTATAACAAACCAAGGCTTTTCTCTTCTTATTGCTTCAGCAACTACTTTGGCATTTTTCCATCCATCCCACATTCCTCTAGAATCTCCGTATATAATGAATGTAAAATTTTTGCAATTTCCAGAAGTAGTAAATGAATGAATTCGACTTTCTATTTTATCAGATTTCACCTTATAAAAATATGTTGTTAATGTTTCAATCCATCAAGCTTTACTTCATGCCATTCTGTATTTTCATATGCAACTGTTTTGTTAATGAGCTTATATGAATTTCCCCAGTAAACAACGTTTTTCTCTGTTTTTATATTCGTTTTCCACATAATCGTGGCACAGTCATTTCCAACATTCTGAACATACGGCCCCGCAATAATTTCTACGGTTGCATGAACAGGAATCGATAGCGTTATAACAATCAGAAGCATTATTTTCATATTGAAAAAACGCAAGCTAATTTAAAAACATTCAATTTAACATTTGCATGACATAAACATTACACTATCCATAAAAATTTATATCATACCATCTTTAATTTTGTGATTCGCTTAGGAAAACTTGCTTTATACTATTGTGAAGAATGCAATATTCCATTGCTAAAAAGTAAATGCTCATGTGGAAAGGAAGCTATGCATGTTAAGCTTACTCCTCCAGGAGATGTTAGACCTGCTTTTGAATATGATAAAAAAATTGTTGGTGAAACAATAAGGGAACAGTTTGGCTCCTGTTATATGCCGAGAGTTATGCTAATGAACAGCATTCCAGCCATTGACAAGAGTGACGAAATCATTATAGATGGCAAAGTGGCTGGACTTTTTTATTATGATATATTTTCGAAAAAATTTTATTTTCAACCTCGCCCTTGGTATGCGTCACTGCTTGAAGTAAAGAAAGGATATGTCATTGCAGACAAAGGAGCGGAAAAGGCAATTTTGAAAAATTCCAATCTAATGGCTCCGGGAGTGAAAGAAGTAGATGGAGAAGTAAAGAGGGGGGATGAAGTAGTTGTATTAAATGAAGATGGGGAAGTTATTGCGACAGGGAAAGCTTTTATGGATGCAGAAGAGATGAACAGAAGGGGGATGGCTGTAAAAATAAGATGGAGGGGGAAAGAGGAGGCAGAAAAAAAAGAGGGAAAGAGTTGGAAAGATGTGATCAAAGAAAATGAAGATGTGATAAGGAGCATCCAGGGGAGAGCTGTTACATTTATCAAAAATATTATTGAAAAATATCGTCTTCCTTCCGTTGTTTCATTTAGTGGGGGAAAAGATAGTCTCGCAACTTTACTGCTGACATTAGATGCAGGATACGAAATGCCTTTACTTTTCATTGATACCGGCCTAGAATTTGAGGAAACAATAAAGCATGTGCATGAGATTGTTGATGCCTATGGGCTACAGCTCATTGAAGGAAAAGCTGGCAGGAAATTTTGGGATTCTTTGCCCTTTTTTGGACCCCCTGCTCGCGATTTTAGATGGTGCTGTAAAACTTGCAAGCTTGGTGTGGCATCGCAATTGATAAAGGAAAATTTTGCTGGTGGCATACTTTCTCTTATTGGCCAGAGAAGATATGAGTCATTTAACAGAGCAAAACATGGAAAAGTATGGAAAAATCCATGGGTCCATGGGCAAATAGGTGCATCGCCCATCCAAAACTGGACGGCGTTGCACATATGGCTGTATTTGTTCATGAAAAAGGCAAGGTGGAATAAATTGTATGAACAGGGCTTCGCCAGAATAGGATGCTGGCTTTGTCCTGCATGTGACATGGCAGAATTTGAATTGAAAAAACATAGGGACTGGCAAATTTTCAATGAATCTCTAATCACTTTTTCAAAAAAGCATGCTTTGCCAAAGGAATGGATTGATCTCGGCTTATGGAGATGGCGTCGCAAGCCAAAATGGAGTCCAGTTGACTATGTCATCGAGGAGAAAAGAGAATATAATATTGAAGGAAATGAAAAGAGAATAGAGAACTTTTTGGGCATTTTAGGAGAAGTAAAAAAGCGGGGAAAGAAATATGTGGTAAATGAGGTAAAAATTGAAATAGGAAAGGAAATAAAGGCAAGCAGTAATGAAAAGGTGATTAAAGATATTATATACAGAGCCATAAATTGTGTTGGATGTGGGGTGTGCATTTCTAAGTGTAACAGCAATGCCATCTATATTAAAAATGGAAAAGCATGGATAAATGAGCATTGTATACATTGCATGCAATGCATGGATGAGTGCCCCGTAATTGTTTTTAAATAGGTATGTACTTCGTTATTAGTCTTACAGTCCAACAACCGTCTTACAGTCCGACAACGACTCATGCAATTCACAAATTTTTAATATCCTCTACGATTGTTGAAACATTTACGGAGGATAATATGATAATAGATGGGCACAATCTCAAAATAAGTGATGTTATAGATGTTGCAAGAAATCGGAGGAGAGTAGAAATAAGTAAAGAGGCGATAGAGAAAATTAAAAAATCGCGAGGAATCATTGAGGAAATAATAAGGGAGGGAAAACCAGTATATGGAGTAAATACTGGCATTGGAGAACTTGAAAATGTTAGGATAAGTAGGAATGAAATTAAAAAATTGCAAGAGAATCTTATTAGAAGCCATGCCTGTGGAGTAGGGGAGGCATTAGAAGAGGAGATAGTGAGAGGAATAATGCTTTTGCGATTAAATTCTTTGGCAAAGGGATATTCTGGGGTTAGATGCGAAGTTATCGAAAAAATTGCTGAAGCTTTAAACAAAGATTTTTACCCTTTTGTGCCCTCCCAAGGCTCGGTAGGGGCAAGTGGTGATTTAGTCCCTTTAGCACATATTGCATTAGCTTTAGCAGGGGAAGGGGAAGCATTTTATAATGGAAAAAGAGAAAAAGCAGAAAAGGTACTGAAAGAATTGAATATAGAGCCCCTTAAACTTGAGGCAAAAGAAGGACTTGCACTCATTAACGGAACCCAATTTATGTCATCTATTGCATGTTTTGCTGTACATGACTTACATAATCTATTAAAAAATGCCCAAATTGCTGGAGTAATGAGTTTAGAAGCATTAAAAGGAACAGACCAAGCTTTTAGAAAAGAAATTGGTATTGCCCGCCCATATAATGGACAAAAGAAAGTACTAGAAAATTTATGGATGCTTACAAGAGGAAGTGAAATAATTGCTTCCCATAAAGAGTGTGAGAAAGTGCAAGATGCTTATACTTTAAGGTGCATGCCTCAAGTCTTTGGAGCAATGTATGAATATCTTGATTTCATAAAAAATATTTTGGAGATAGAAATAAATTCTGCAACAGACAATCCGCTTGTTTTTGAGAAAGAAGTAATATCAGGAGGTAATTTTCATGGAGAACCTATTGCAATATCATTAGATTTAATTAACATAATTACAACAAAAATTTCAAGCTTTTCAGAACGGAGAATTGCGCGCTTACTGGATAGAAAGCTATCTGAGCTTCCTGCTTTCCTTGCGAAAAAGCCCGGCATACAATCTGGTTTAATGATCTTGCAATATGTTGCTGCCTCTCTTGTAAGCGAGAATAAAAGCATGGCATATCCTGCAAGCGTTGATTCAATACCAACATCTGCAAATCAGGAAGACTATCAATCAATGGGAAGTATTTCTGCAAGAAAATGTTTGCAAATTTTGAAAAATGCAGAAAAGGTGGTGGCAATAGAATATATTGTAGCATCTCAAGCACTAGATTTTTTTGATTTACAGCCCTCTCCAGCTACCAAATCTGCATATGAATTTATAAGAAAATTAGTTAAGAATGCGGAAGATGATAAAACATTTTACCAAGAAATAGAAAAAATTGCAAATAGCGTACACGATGGAAGCATTGTAAATGAAGTAGAAAAAATTGTTGGAAAATTGATGTAAAGGATGTGGCTGAGTAGCTATAACGCAACGGTTGAGTAGCTATAACGCAAACGCAAACAAAAAAATTAAATAATCACTATATATACAGTGAGAGCATGGTAACAGTAGAAGAAAGTCTGTGTAGGATAGAAATATTGAGGGAAGGGAGAGAATTTATAGCAAAAGCAAAAACGCAAGGAGGAACAAAGGAATATAGAAATACCCTATTTGAGGATTTACTAAGAGAATTATTTATAGATTTGCAGGAGGAATTTGGAGAACTGTAATGGTCGTTAAAGAAATAGTGGGGAGGCACAGATATATTCTCTTCTACACTAATGAAATGGGGAAAAACGAGATAGTTAGAAGAATAAAGAAATATGGAGACAGCATAAAACTTGCTTTTTATAATGGCAAATACGGTATTGTAAAAATTCCTCACAAAGAAAAAGAGCAAGTTATAGGATTTTTAAGGAATGTGGGAATTGAAACTATAAAAACATCGGGCACAATAAAAAAACTAAAAAAGCTCATTAGTAGCTCTTTGCAAGCCTGAGCCATTTGCTTCCTTTTCTACCACAAATTATACAATTTTCATTACATTCCCTTTCTTCAAGAGGGATTCCTAAACTTTTCATTTCCAATTTTTCTTCCATTTCTTTACCACACTTCTCGTCGCCACACCATGGAGCTTCTAGAATTCCATCCTTTCTCTCCAACTTTTTTATGATGAAAATGTTTTCTTCCAAAAATTTCTTTGCATTATCATAAAGTCTTTTATCATATTCCTTAAGCTCTTCTCCTATTTTCTCTATTTCTGCTCTGTCAATTTGTTTTTTTATTCCGTCCCTTGCTACTAAAGTAATAACATTTTTTTCTATATCCTTGGGTCCTATTTCAACGCGTAATGGGACACCTTTAATTTCCCAATCATAAAATTTGCTACCCGGTGTCTTATCCCTGTCATCCAGCACGCATGATATACCAAGAGCTTCAATTTCTTCTTTCACTTTTTTACATTCTTCCATTATTTTTTCCTCATGCTCCTTGAATATTATTGGCACGATAACAACCTGTATAGGAGCTATTGAAGATGGCAATTTTATACCTCTTTCATCCCCATGAACACCTATTATCGCTCCAAGCACTCTTTCTGACATTCCATACGTCGTTTGATGACAATAATAGTGTTTTCCATCCACGCCTTCATATTTGATTTCGAAAGGTTTTGAGAAATTTTCTTTATATTGATGAATTGAACCAACTTGCAAAGCTTTTAGAGAAGGCATTAAGACATCTAATCCTATTGAATAGTAGGCACCGGCAAATTTATCCCAGTCTGGACGCCTGCTCGCAATGAAAGGAAGACAAAGTGTTGAAAAGAAAGAGTTTGCTATTTCTAAATCCTCTTTTATCTGTCTTTCTGCATCATCAAAATCTACATGGCATGTATGAGCCTCAAAAAAATGTATTTCTCTAACTCTTATGAAAGCTTTTGTCATTTTTGTTTCATATCTAAAAGTGTTGACAATCTGAAATGTTTTCAATGGTAAATCTGCATGAGAACGAATCCAGAGGGAAAAGATAGAATAGAGTGCCGTTTCAGATGTGGGACGGAGTAGCAATCTCTCCTCCAACTCATTTTTCCCTGCATGAGTTACCCAGTAAACTTCTTCGGAGAAACCTTTTATATGCTCTTCCTCTTTTTTAAAAAATCCTTCTGGAATTAAAAGGGGAAAATATACTTCGTCATGTCCTGTTTTTTTCATTTCTCGCCTTATTAATTCATCAATATTCTGCATTATTTTCCATCCATATGGCTTCCATACATTCATTCCTTTTATAGGATATCTCTTATCACACAACTCTGCTTTTTCGACTATCTCATTGTACCAGTCATCAAAGCCTTCCTTATCAATCATCTTATCAGAATAGAATTATGTTTCATAAAACTTTCAGTTCATTAATATCATGCTGTCTTTTTGCTATTTCCCTTAAGATGGTTATATTTCTTCCATCTTTTCCAATTGCCTTTCCCTTATCTCTTGCATTAACAACAACACTAACCTTTTTCTCCTCTTCATTCACAACAACTTTATCCAGCTTAAAAGGCTTAAAAAGGTTTATAATGAACTGCTTTTTGTCTTCATCGTATTCAACAAACCTTACTTCTTTTTTAAAAATCTGTTCTAATCTTTTTATATTTCTCGCTTCCTTTCCAATAGCTTTTCCAAGTTTGCCTTTTGGAACAATGAATGTTATCCTGTCACTTCTCTCAATGCAATCAATAATTGGGGCATGAATAAATCCCTCAGCAATTGTCATATAATGCATTTCTTGCTGTGTCAGCTTTATTTTCATATTATCCTTTTATAGCCCCTACAATGTTCGATTTCCCTCCATCTATTACTGCTAATGCACTAACTCCGAATGGTTTTCCGCATAATGAGCCTAGTTCTAAATTATTTCCTTTATATATGTACACTGGCTTATCTTTTGCCACTTCCATTATATCTTCCTTATTGGGGCAGTCCTTAGAGATAACAAATGCTTTCGCCTCCTCTGCCATTTTAATTGTTCGCTTCCATCCAAATATTACCTTTCCAGTTTTTACAGCCCTCACCAATTCCTTCTCTATCATTTCCTCACCTTACTCAATTTTTTAACATCTATTGCAAGCTCAACTGATCCAGTCCCAAGTTGAATAGGTTGACCAACGATAATATTTTCCGCAACTCCCTTAAGCTCGTCTTTCTCTCCCCTCCTACTTGCCCTCAAGAGATGGTCTACTGTAATTTCGAATGCTGCCCTCGCAATTACCGAGCCTTTCTCTCCACTTACACCTTGCCTGCCTATCGGGCGGATGGTGCCATCTGAGGTCATAATATCTGCAACAAGCATTATGTGACGTATGTCAACATTTAATCCCTGCTCCCGCAGAGTTGCATATGCTTCATTGATAATTGCATTTCTTGCGGCTTCTATTCCTAAAACATTATAAATTGCACGAATGTCATTGGTGATGGTTCGTGTTCTGTCAACGCCTTCGAGTTCCAAAACTTTTTCAAAATTGCTTCCTTCCGTATATATAACGTATTCATCCCCTTCCTTCCTTATTATAGCCCTTTTTATACCGTCTAATCCTTTTATCTTTAAATTTTTCACTTCCTCTGTTAGCCTTCTTAATTCGCGATAAGTTTCTTGCTGAGGAAGAACCTCTATTATTCCATCTCCCTCCTTTATTTCTACCTTATTTAGTTTTTTCAAACTTTCTACGATATTGCCAATTTCAATGTTTTTCCTGCTCATCACTTTCAAATTTGGTCTAACAACTACGCGCATATTTCCTAAATCAGTCTCAACTTGAGCAATATTGATGAGACGTGTTATTTCTATTTTATTTGCTATTTCTTTTGCTTTTTCCTTATTAACTCTATAAGCTCCTTCCAAATATACTGTCATCATAGGAGTAGATGGTTCACTTCTCGCGTCAACTATTTCGATTAAGCGCGGTAAGCCAAGTGTGACGTTTATCTCTGCTACACCAGCATAGTGGAAAGTTCTCATTGTCATCTGTGTTCCAGGCTCCCCTATGGACTGGGCTGCAACAATTCCACATGCTTCAAATGGTTCCATAAGATGATTGTTGTATTCTTCTACAGCCTTCTCTACGATCTGCTCAATCTTATCTTGCAAATTATTCTTTTCCACCTTTTCAACTATTTCCTCTATTATTGAAAAAGGCAAATACTCATTTTTTTCCTTAAGTATTCTCTTTATTCTTCCCTCTATTGTCTCTTCCTTCTTCTTTTTCTCTTCTTTTTTTTCTTTTCCTGCTCCTTTTCCTGCTCCTTTTCCTCTCCTTTCTTTCTTTTTCTCTACTTTTTTCTTTACTTTTTTCTTTGCCTTTGTTTCTCTCTTTCTTTCTTTTTCTTCTTTTTTTACTTTAGTCTTTTTCTTTTCAACTTTTCTCCCCAGCTTATTAAAAATTTCCTCTGCCTCTTTTCCAATTTTCTTCTCCAATTCTCCATACTCTATAGTCTGCAATTCTTTCAGTGTATAATACTGCGCTACTTTTTCTGCAAGCTTCTTTTTTATGCCCCTCTTTAGCAACGCATTAACTGTTGTCTTACTCATTTGCAACCTCCTTTATGATTAAATCTAGGTTTACAGCTTTCCCTCTTATACTTCTCATCGGTTCTACCCCATCTTCACCATATACAAACTGGACAATCTCTCCCGTCGTTGTGCGAACTGTTCCATCCTCTTCCAACTTTATGTTCTCCAAAGCATTAATAAGCCTGCGCTGCATATATCCACTACGGGATGTTCTCACTGCAGTATCAACTAGACCTTCTCTTCCACCCATAGAATGGAAGAAGTATTCTGTTGGAGTCAGCCCGTTCTTATAACTTGATGAAACGAAACCTTTTGCCTCAGCTCCTAAATCACCTTTTTTGAAATGAGTAAGTGTTCTGTTCTTATATCCCCTGCGTATACGCTCTCCTCTAACTGCCTGCTGACCCACGCATCCAGCCATTTGACTTAAGTTAAGCATGCTACCTCTCGCTCCGCTCCTTGCCATAATAACTGCAGAATTGTCCATTCCAAGATGTTTACTCGCTATTTCCCCAGTTTGATCTCTTGCCTTACCTGTCACGCGCATTATTTCCATTTCTAAAGTTTCTTCCAAGCTTCTTCCAGGTATCTGTTCAAGTTCTCCTTCATTATATGCTCTAATTAACTGCTGAATTTTCTTCTTTGCTTTTTCGAGTTGTTCCCTAATCTGCAATTGAGCTTCTTCTGGAATATCCTCATCGTCTATGCCAGTTGTAAATCCTATAGTCATAATGGCAGCTATAGCGAGTTTAGTAAGACGGTCAATAAATGAGCGTGCTTCCTCTGTGCCCCATTTCCTTGTTATATATTCAATTATTTCTCCCTTAAATGCACCAATGCTTTTCTCGTCTATCACGCCTGTAATGAGCTTACCATTTTTTATCACTACATATGCATCGTATGGACATTTTTCCTTCAAGCATTTTTCACAACCATTACATGCTTTCGCTTTATATTCTAAATTTATTCCCTTAGGCAATATTTTGCTGAATATCTCCTTGCCCTTCATTTTTCCAGTGACTTTTCCTTTATATCCAGCAGAAGATAGTATTCTTATTGCATCTTCCCTACTAAACTCCCTATTCTTATATGTCAGCAAAAAGCACCCTGTAACATGGTCATGAATTGCCCCTATTATAACTCCTCCAAATCTTGGGCTTAGGATATGCTCTTGAACTTTCATAAGTATTTCTGCTTCAGCCCTTGCCTCCTCACTCTGCAACACATGTAAATTCATTTCATCTCCATCAAAATCTGCATTGTATGGCGGGCAAACTGCAAGATTTAGACGAAAAGTGCTGTAAGGCAATATTTTAGCCTTGTGTGCCATCATTGACATTCTATGTAAAGAGGGTTGCCTATTAAACAACACAATATCTCCATCTTGTAATTGCCTTTCTACAATAGCTCCTGGCTCAAGACGTTCTGCGACAGTAGAAGCATTTTCTTTTGTAACCTTAATTCTCCTTCCATCTGGTCTAATTACATAATTTACTCCTGGAATATAAACAACGCCTGCAGGAGGCTCTGGAGACGGGCCTCTCCTCACCAGTTCCTTCATCTTTTCTATGTTGTGGGCATTCACCTTTATTGGAACAGTAAGTTCTCTCGCCACTCTTATTGGAATACCAACCTCATTTATACTTATATTTGGATCGGGAGAAATGACCGTACGAGAAGAGAAATTCACTCTTTTACCAGATAAATTGCTTCTGAATCTTCCTTCCTTGCCTTTAAGCCTCTGAGCAAGCGTTTTCAATGCCCTCCCACTTCTATGGCGGGCAGGGGGAATGCCTGCAGTTTGATTATCGAAATATGTAGTAACATGATACTGCAAAAGCTCCCATAGATCTTCGACGATAAGCTGGGGGGCGCCAGCATCTCTATTTTCCTGCAATCGTTGATTTATTCTGATGATGTCAACAAGCTTATGAGTTAAATCATCCTCACTTCTTTCTCCAGTTTCAAGTGTAATGGAAGGACGGGTTGTCACTGGAGGAACTGGCAGAACAGTTAAAATCATCCATTCTGGACGGGCTACTTCAGGATTTATATCAAGGAGAAGGAGGTCTTTCCCCAATGCCTCACTCACTTTTTCCATCCATTCTCGCACTTCTGCAGGCGTCATTTTGTGCCCTGCTTCCCTGAATGTGGTGGGCTTGTCTAATTCAACAGGAAGGTTCTCTCTTCCACAATGTGGACATCTTTCTACTTTAACTGCCATTTTTGCAACTTCTTTAGCGAAGTAGGCAGTACTTTCTCCCATTTCAACAATCTTTTTATAGTCTTCTCTCAGCTTTTCAACTTCCTTATCAGTAAGCAAAAGCTTACCACATCCTCTACATGTTGCCTTCATTATGTTGAATATAGTTTTGACGAATCCAACGTGGATAATTGGCATAGCAAGTTCAATATGACCAAAGTGTCCAGGGCATTCCCTAACATTTTGTCCGCATGTTTTACACCTCAGTCCAGGCTCTATTACTCCAAGCCTTGTATCCATGAGTCCCATTTCAATCGGGAAGCCATCTTCGTCATAGGTATCTGGTGTAATAACACGCGTTGCGGACATCTTTCTGATTTTCTCTGGAGAAAGCAATCCGAAGGAAATTTCATCAATAACTTTCTTTGATGTAGTAATCATTTACATCAACCTCCCAATCATTATACCAACCCCCTTAACACAAGTTTTGGGTCAATAATTAGAGACTGAAGCTCCTCAAGCAGAAGCTTGAATGCATAACTCATTTCTACAGGATAAATGCGTGCATCATCACCACATATTAGGCATTTCAAGAATCCTCTCCTTGTTTTGAATGCAATATGTCCGCAATTCTCGCACACATATTGTATAGTAGCATCTGATTCTTCAAGCAATCTTTCTTTAATTGTCATTGATGCTCCGTGTCCTATGAGGCAATCTCTCTCCATTTCTCCAAATCTTAGTCCACCTTCCCTTGCCCTCCCTTCTGTTGGTTGTCTTGTTAGAATCTGCACTGGGCCCCTGCTTCTTGCATGAATCTTTCCAGCGACCATATGATGCAGCTTTTGATAATAAATTACCCCAATGAAAATATCTGCTAAATACATTTTTCCTGTTTCCCCATCATACAAAACTTCTTTTCCATTATGTTTAAATCCATTTTCCACCAAAGCTTTTCTCAACTTCTCTTCCGGCTCACCTGAAAATGGTGTCCCATCAATATTTCTTGCTTCTAATGAACCAATTTTTCCTCCAATCATTTCTAAAACATGCCCAACAGTCATTCTGCTTGGGATTGCGTGCGGATTTATAATTAAATCAGGAACAATGCCCTCTTCAGTAAAGGGCATGTCTTCTGGAGGAACAATCAAGCCAAGGACTCCTTTTTGTCCATGTTTTGAAGCAAACTTATCTCCCAGCTCTGGTATACGTTCATCCCTTACCTTAATCTTTACCATTCTCGCCCCATTTAGAGATTCAGATAAAACAACAGTATCAACAACCCCCTTTTCCCCATGTCTAACTGTTATTGATGTTTCCCTTCTCTTCTGAGGAACTAACACATCTGTAGGCTCTTCTAAAAAGCGTGGTGGAGAAGTTTTTCCAATTAGCACATCGCCTCCTTTAACTTCACATTCTGGTGTTATTATTCCATCTTCTGCTAAATGCACATAAGCTTCCTCACTTCTTACCCCTCTGCACTCTGGATCTGGAATTTCAAAATGGTCTTCTTGTCCGCCAGGATAGCGTTGCTCTTCTGCTGCATATGTGCGGAAGAAAGTACTTCTTGCAAGTCCTCTTTCGATTGATGCTTTATTCATTATCAATGCATCTTCCATATTATAGCCATGATAGCTAAGCACAGCAACAACGAAATTTTGCCCTGCTGGACGGCGTGCAAAGTTTATATAATCTGCAGAATGAGTTTTCACTATTGGCACTTCTGGATAATGAAGCAAATGCCCTCTTGTGTCTGGCCTTTTTCTGTAATTTGATGCAGCAAATCCCAAAGCCTGTTTTCCCATGCCAGCTCCCATGGTGATACGGGGCGAAGAATTATGTTCTGCATATGGAACAAGGCTTGCTCCTACACCAAGAATGCAAAGTGGATCTATTTCCATATGTGTATGCTCTGGAGTCAATTGTTCTTCATTAAGGGCTATGTAGGCGTTCTCCTCTTCCTCAGTATCAATATACTCAACTACCCCCATGTTTATTAAGTCGCTCCAAGAAAGTTCTCCTCTTTTTACTTTTTCCCTCATTTCTTTAGTATACAAAAGCTTGCCATTTTTTACAATCAAGAGAGGTCTTCTAACTCTTCCTGGATCGCAGTTTACAACTACATCATTACTTTCCTCGTAATAGCAAACATTTATTTCCTTATCAATCTCTCCGATTCTTCTTTTTCTCCTTATCTCTTCAACGAGTTTCTTTCCGTCTGGATGTATGCCAATTAAATCACCATTTAGATAAACTCTTGTCCCCTTGATGTCCTTTCTTACTTCTTTCAATCCCATCTTCTTTAATTGCTTTTCAACTTCCTCTTCAGGATATCCCTCGCTTATCTCTACAGTCAGTGCCAAGTTTTTAACCAATCCACAATTTGGTCCCTCAGGTGTTTCATTTGGGCACAATCTCCCCCAATGGGTAGAGTGCAAATCTCTCGCCTCAAAATGGGGCTGAGACCTTGTTAAAGGCGAATTTACTCTCCTTAGGTGGCTTATTGTGGATAAATTGGAAGTTCTGTCAAGTAGTTGGCTTACTCCAGTTCTTCCTCCAACCCAGTTGCCTGTTGCCATTGCATGGTGAATGCGTTGATTAAAAACCTCTTGTCTTACATATGGCTTTATTTTTATTTCTTCCAGATTTTTTCCTCTTGCATATAATCTCTCGATCTGATATTTCAAATCTTTGCATAAGGCAACGAAAGCTACTCTGAATAAATCCTCCATTAAGTCGCCTGCGAGTTTGAGACGCTTGTTTGCGTAATGATCTTTGTCATCCTCCTCTCTATATCCTAAAGCAAGCTCAAGCACCGCTTCTCCCATTCTAGCTAAGAAAATACCTTTCCTTATCCTATCTTTCGTTTCATTTCCTAAATGAGGAAGCAGTGTTCTATCAAGCAATTCCTTTACCCTTTCTCTCCTATATTCTTTTGCCTGTCCCCCAGCAATTTTCTTACCTATAAAATCTATGGCGTCCTCCTCATCTTTTACTTCATATTCTTCTTCACATGCTTCAATGTTTGCAAGAACAAAAACTTCTGTTTCTGGATATGATGCAACATTATCAAATATTGTTTGATTATCTAATCCCAATGCTTTGAGTAAAATCATTAAAGGAATGGGGCTGGCAACATTTGGCAAAGTGGTCATAAGTATGCCATCTTTTCTTTTTTCAACAACTATAAGAGAGCGAAATCCCTCTTTTTGCGAGAATACTTTTGCGCTCTCTATTTCATAACCATACCTGTCTGTTTTCTCAGTTAACACTCTGTTTGGGGCTAAATCTTCAAGTGTTATCAAAACACGTTCTGTTCCATTTATTATGAAATATCCTCCTGGATCAAGAGGGTCTTCTTGCTTTTCAATAAGTTTCTTTTCATATTCTTCATCATTCAGCTTCCTTCCTTCTTCTTGTTCCATAACTTCTCTTGAAATGTTGCATTTATTTGATTTAACCATTATTGGCAGATGCCCTATTCTCGCCTCCTCTGCCAGATCGTCTCTTACTTTTCCATCAATTACTGGTATAAATTCAAGGAATACTGGCGCTTCATAAGTTAAGTCCCTTAGCCTTGCCTCCATTGGTGTAATTTCATGTTCTTCTCCGCTTGCTTCCTTTGCTATTGGCTTTCCAACTCTTATTTTTCCAAGTTTTGTCTTATATCCCTCTACTTCTGGATGAATATATCCTCTTTCCAAGCCCTCTCCTTCCCCTATCCTCGTTGTATTCACAATTTCTTGCAGTCTCCTATCTAAGAAGTCATTATATGAAGCAATGTGATGATTAACTATGCTTCTTTCCCTAAAAAATGCATCTATTATTTCCCTCATTCTATCCCCTTACTTACAACAAGTCTATAAGCAACGCTTGTGCCTGCAGTTGGACTTTCTCTAACAATTTTTATTACATCCCCTTCCTTTGCTCCAATTGCCTGCACGACAGGATCGGTTGTGAGTATTCTTGGCAAATTCTCCTTCCTTATATTATAAGTTCGTAGTAATTTCTCTACCTCCTTCTCTTTCAAAATCTCATGATGCGGCACAAGCTTGTGCTTCAATATATCAAACTTCATCTTTCCTCACTATTAGGCACCCATATTTTAATTTTTTGGGTTAGGCGGGCCTGAGGGGATTTTCGGCCACTGCTTTCGAACCCCTGGCCACCTGGTTAAAAGCCAGGTGCTCTACCTAGCTGAGCTACAGGCCCCCATCGCCAATAAATTACTTCAATATATATATTTTTTGCAATGGTTATCAACGCAATGGTCACCAACACAATGGTTATCAACGCAATGGTTACTATATCTGCTCAAAAGTGCATTCTTCCACTGGCTTATCTTCCCTTAATCTTATAAGTGATGGTGTTCTTAGTTCATTATCCTTCGTTTTTTCAAGATATTTCACTTCAGCAACAAAATATGGCTTAACCCATATTACTTGCGATGCTTTCTCAGGATTTGCTACAACTGGCTTATCAGACTCCTCAATTTTTTTAAGCAAATATTCTATAGTTTCTTTTTCAAAACCTGTTCCAACTTTGCCAATATAATAGAGCTTATCATTCTTATATAAAGCCATTGCAAGAGAGCTTATTTCTCTCTTAAAAGTGGTATAACCAACTATTACAACATCGATGCTTTTCAGATTTTTAATTTTGACCCATTCTTTCCTTCGCTCCCCTGGATAATATTTACTGCCCTTTTCTTTTGCAATAACTCCTTCTATATTTCTTTTTTTAACTTCCTCCCAAAGTTTTTTTCCGTTTTCAGTGTAAAAAATACATTCAATATGTTCATCCTTAATTCCATTTAACATCTCTTTTCTCTCTTCTAAAGGCATTTCAATTACAGATTTTCCATTTTTTTCTAGAATATCGAAAATCACATATGTAGCTGGTATAATTTTTGCCCTAAGCTCTACCATAAACGGACTTTCTATCTCTCTTTTCTGTAGAAGGTAAAAATCCGGTAATCCATTTTCATTATAACAGACTATTTCCCCATCAAAAATACAATTTTTGAATTTTTTTAGTTCCTTGCTTATTAAAGGATACCTTCTTGCTATATTTCTTCTTCTCCTGTTAAACAATTTTACTTTTTCATTGATTTCAGCAATGCATCTTGTTCCATCAAGTTTTGGCTCAAAAAGATGAGATGAGCTATTAAGGACTTCCTCTCCTGCCTTTTTACATAACATAGGAAAATATTTCATTTTTCAATGCTTGCTTTCAGAGCTTCCATTAAACTTTTCTCTTCCGCTGGCTTCACTTCCTCCACCTTCACTTCTTTTCCTTCCATTTTCTTTTTAATTAATTCTTTAAGCTCCTCAATAAAAGTATCTTTATACTTGCTCAAATCAAAATCACGGTTGTAATATTTCTCTATAAGTAGCTTTCCAAGCTCTTTTTCTTTATCATCTATTTCTGGAATTTCATCTAAATTTTCGAGTTCTTCCATATCTCTTATCTCGTCATAAAAGTGCAAAATGGAAAGGAGTATCCCTCTTTTGTATGGCTGTAAAGCACAAATGTATTCTCTATTCTTTATAACAACTTTTCCAATTGCCACTCTTTTCATTTCTTCCATTAATTCCTTCAAAAGAAAGAATGCTTTATCCTTTCTTTTTTGTGGAACAACGTAATAGCTTTTGTCGTAGTAGATAGGTTCTATTTTATCAACATCAACAAACTCGTATATTTCCAGATTATCTGTCTTTTTTGGTTTGAGCTTTTTCAGCTCCTCCGAATCTAAAATAAAGTAGCTATTTTTTTCAAATTCAAGCCCCATCACAACATCTTTTTTATCAAGTTCTTCTCCTCTTTCACATATCATTTTATAATGAATTGGTAATGAATGTTCTTTGCAAAGCATTCTAAAATGAACTTGCTTTGAACGAGTTGCTGAATAAATTTTAATTGGCACATTTACAAGTCCCCAACTTATGTTACCTGCCCAACTTGCTCTCATGATTATTCTATTTTGTTTGGAGTATTTAAATTATTCTGATTTTCCTTTTCGTCATTCAACAATTAAATTATCGCTAAGTTTGTTATCATCTGCAATCAAAAATTCTTGACTCATATGGAGACATTGAACTGGACAAACATCGTTGCATTGGCTACAAAAAATACAACGCCCCAAATATATTCTAATTTTCTTCTCTTCCTCTTTGAATTCGATTGCTTTTGCGGGGCAAACTTTTATACATGCTCTGCAACCAATGCACTTTTCTTTTTCATAAATTATTTTCCCTCTAAACCACTCTGGCAGTTCAACCGGTGGATGGACTTTTATTCTTCCTTCCTGCACACTTTGCAAGAATTTCTTCACATTTTTTGGGGCATATTTTGCAGGGAATATGTTCGTAAATGGCTTTTTCACCATTTGCTTTAACAACTGGCTAAGCATTGGCAACATTTTCACACCTCTGTCCAAGGCAAAGGTATATTAAGTATATCCAACTTGGGGTCGCCATCCCAAATGAGTAAGACTAAACCAATTAAAGCAATAAGCGTTATAGTAATCCAATAAACTGAAACAACCTGAGTAATTCGCAGTCTTGCCATTCCAGCTCTGACCAATGTGATGGAAAAGAGCATTACTAAGAAAACCTTAAATAGGAAAAATAGGAAGTCAGCAACTACTGCAAAATTCCCTAAGGCAATATACTTGGATATATTATATGGGAAAAATAAAGCTACAACAAGAGATGCCATTGCAAACATTCTTACTCCATCTGCAAGATAAAATAGAGCGAGATTTCTTCCAGAATATTCTACAAGCAATCCATGAGCTATTTCTGTTTCAGCTTCCGCAACATCAAATGGTATTTTTGCAACTTCTCCTGGAATAACAACAATAAGGGCAAAAAGAAGAATGAGTGCTCCTATAAAGCCAAGTAGATAAGTATGGCTCAATATAGGCTTACTTGAGAGGAAAGAAAGTGTAAAGAATGCAGTATTTTTTGTCGTAGGCGTTGACAAGTTCCATAGTTTCCAGACGATGCCAATAATAACGACAGCCAAAGGAAATTCATATGACATCATGGTAACCATTTCTCTCTGGGCGCCAACAGTTGCAAATGGTGAGGCAGAGGCAAAGCCTCCCGCGACCATTGCCAGAGCAGATAGGATGAAAAGATACAGCACGAGTATTACATCTCCATGCATACTAAGTTGAATTGCTTCTAGCCCAGGAATTGGAATATAAAGCAATAGAATGGCAGATGAAACCAAGCAAACTATGGGGGCGAGATGATACATCCATGGAACTGCATTTTCGGGCAGAACCGTTTCCTTATTCATGAGTTTTACAACATCTAAAAATGGCTGTCTTATTGGAGGACCTACCCTCATCTGCATTCTCGCAACAATCTTCCTGTCTATACCTTTAAAGAGTAAGCCAAAAAATATTCCAAATAGAGATATAAAAATGCCTCCTAAAACTGTTAGGAATAACAATTCTCCATTCATCTTCTCAACCTCCTTGTTTTCTGCACAGATAATTTGTGTAGCTCTTCAGCTGTAAGAATTTTTTCTTCAGTACCTTTCACCACTATAACCCTATTTGTGCATGATATACATGGGTCTATGGAGGCTGCTACAATCGGTATATCTGCAATTTGCATATCAAGGAGCATTGGTCTCCATGAAAGTATGTTGATATAGGTAGGGGCCCTTACTTTCCATGCATAAAGGTATTCAAACCCTTCTCTTAACTTTACATAATGTATGTCTTCGCCTCTCGGTGCTTCATATCTCCCAACTGCCTCACCTTCAGATTTCTTTATTTGATTTATGACCTTTATTATTTTTGGCTCTGCCAGAATGTCGCCTTTCGGCATATTCTCTAAAGCTTGCTCAATTATCTCTATTGACTGCTTAACTTCCAGAAGGCGGACAACTATTCTATCGTAAGTATCACCTATTGTCTCGCCTGTAAGCATGTCAGGTGTGATAGCCTTAACCTCAAAGTCTGGATAGGCAAAGTATGGCATATCCTGACGAACGTCTTTTTTAACCCCACTTGCCCTCGTAGTAGGGCCTACTGTAGCAAGTTTAATAGCCTCTTCATATGGCAAAATGCCTATTTCGCGCGTCCTCATTTTTATTGTTTTATCTTCCAGAAATAGCTTGGCTAACTTGCTAAATGCCTGCTTATAATATTCAAGCATTTCCTTTATTTTTGATATATGCTCCTCCTTTATGTCACGCCTCACACCCCCATACATTATAATGGCTTTTGTAACCCTATTCCCATTAACAAGCTCTAAAATATCCATTACCTTCTCTCTTACAACCCATACATAGTGAAGTAATGAGTCAAAGCCGAGTTCATGGGCGGCAACGCCTGCCCATAGCAAATGGCTATGTATTCTCTCCAGCTCACCTTGTATAACTCTTATATATTCGGCTCTTTCTGGCGATTCTATTCCTGCTATTTCTTCAACAGCCATTACCAAGCATGAGGGATGGCAGAAATTGCATATTCCACATATCCTCTCTGCTAAATAAATGCTTTGAACTGGATTGTTACGATTCATTCCAATCCACTCTATGCCACGATGATTCTGGCTGGCTATTACATCGACATCAACAATACGCTCCCCTTCCAGCGTGAAGCGGAGCATTATAGGCTCCTTTAAAGCAGGATGAATCGGTCCAATTGGAACTTCATATTTCATTTTCCTCCCTCCTTCCAAGTTTCATAAAGCTTATTTGTTTCCTTTGGAGCAGTTTCATCTCTTCTCCACGGATATACGCCATCTGGAAAATCTTTTGTAAGAAACATGTGCCTTTTGTCGGGGAGTTCATCAAATTCCACGCCCACCATTTCTCTTATCTCTCTTTCAGAAAGTATCGCAGCTGGAATAATAGGAGTTATGGATTTTATTCTCAAAGCATTTTTTGGTAAGCTTACTTTAAGTGAGATAACAAATTCTTCTAATAATTTCCCATATCCAAAAGTAAAGTGATAATTCAACTCAACATTGTCTCCTTCATCACTTGCAGATATAATGCTGAAGTGAGGATATTCCTCTGCATTTTCAATCATAATCTCAACAGCTTCCCTTATCTTTTCTTTGTCTACCTTAACCCACAAACTTTTCTTTTTAGCTTTGTTTTTTACTCCCGCCTCCCTTTCACTTATCCAAGCCTCATATCCTGCTTCCTTGAACATCTGCATAGCTTCTTCTGCATTCATTTCTTCTCAACCTCCTCCAAGTATTCCCATGCTTTTATAACGCCTTGTATAATAGCTTCCGGGCGAGGGGGGCATCCAGGAACATAAAAACATTTTGCTTCTGGAATTATCCTCTCTATTGGTCCATCTAAATGATATGATTCGTGAAAAACGCCTCCACTTATACCGCAGGAGCCAACAACTAAAATAACCTTTGGGTCTGGAGTTTGCTCATATATTCGCCTTACTTTATCTGCCATATCACTTGTTACTGGGCCAGTGAAAGCTATAACATCTGCATGTCTTGGAGAGCCTACAAGACGTATGCCAAAACGCTCTACATCATATCTTGGTGTGAGAGCAGCTATGATTTCAATATCGCAACCATTGCATGAACCGCTGTTGACATGAAATACCCACAATGCCCTTTTAAATGCTTTTGATATCATAGTATCGCCTCCAGTGCAAAAAGCACAACAAAAAGAATTGATGCAATCACAACAAACCATGCAACATAATCATTTACCCTTCCAGAATGCATTTTTTTCATTGCACCGTAATATCCTTTTAAAGCTTCTACAAACCCCCAGTATACATTTCCTCCTCTTACATGCACTGCTTCCTTGCTTGGCTCTTCCACACCAGATAAAAATGGCTTTGCCTGCTCACCTTTCTTGTGCTCTTTCTTTCCAAAAGCTCTTATTATGTATGCAACTATTGCTATAACAATGAATGCTATCAGCCATACAAGCGGATTCCAATATATTTCAACTGATTCTATCATTTTATCACCCCATCACAGCAGATATATATTTGCCATATTCCATGAGCGCATTCACTGCTGGATTAACCAGATTTTTCAGAACTATATCTGGAAATAGTCCAAAGAATATAATAAGCCCTGCAAGTACAATCATGCTGGCAAGCATATATTTAGGTACTTCTCCATGCTCAGCAAGCTTCGGCCCAGTAAATATCGCATGAAATATTTTTACAAATATGGCAAGCATGACGATGCTTGCAAGTATAGCAACTATTGACAAAATTGGACTAACTCCATAAATTGATTCATAAATTATGATTTTTGAAGCAAAACCATTCATTGGAGGTAAGCCAGCTACAGCAGCAAGCCCAATTAGGAATAATATTGAAGAATATTTCATTGAATGGGCAAGTCCACCAAGCTTGTTCAAACTCCTTTCTTTCGTAACATATATTATGCCACCTGCCACTAAGAATAGTAAGCCAATGTCAAGCACATCGTTGAAGATGTGGAATATCCCTCCTTTCAGTGCAACTTTCCACATTTCTAAACTGGCAAACTTATCGCCCCCGCCCAGAAAGCCATATAATCCTGCACCTATAGCAAGCACTATATAGCCAACTTCTGCAACAGCAGCATATGCTATAAGCCTTTTAATGTCATCCTGAAGCAACGCCATTGTTACTCCAATGAAGATAGACGCTAAACCAAGCAGAATTAGAGCTATCGGAAAAACAACATGAAGTGCTTCATTGTATATGGTGAAACATACTCTGAGCAAAGCGTATAAACTTGCTTGAGTTGTTGCAATCAAAACCATTGAAATTGCTCCTGGTGCCTCGCCATAGGCATCGGGCATCCACATGTGCATCGGAGCTATGCCTGCCTTCATTGCAAAAGCAGAGAAAAGTAAAATGAGTGCTATCTTGTCTATATGGCTTAATGCTCCTCCAATTTCATTTGCTATCGCCGCCATGTTCAGCAAGTCATATTCTCCATAGAATAAACCAACAGCAAAGAGCACGAATAAGGCGGAGATTGATGAAATTATGATGTATTTTATTCCTGCTTCTATTGTTGTTGCCCTTTTAAACTCGAAGGCTATCAAGGCAGCAGAGGATATTGACAGAATTTCGAGGAAGACAAACAAATTGAATAAGTCACCAGTAAGCTCCATTCCAATCATTCCCACTACCATCAGCAAAAATAGTGTATAAAATCTTCCTCCACCTTCTTTAATGTGGGCGAATGAATAAATTAAGCCAATAAATGAAATAAATATGCTTATAAGCAACATGAAGGCGCTCAGCCCATCTATCTCCAGCACAATCCTTATTGGAACGGCAGCCTGCTTAGGAATTGTCTCTGTTGGATTAGAGGCTCCCATAACATAAGTTATTATTCCCTTATCGAACACTCTTTGGACAAGGAGAACTACGAGTATAAAGGTTATTAAAAGTGAAATAAATACGAGAACATTTCTTGCCTTCTTGCTTGCTCTGTCCACTAAAGGAGTCAAAAATGCTGTAATCAATGGTATAGCAATAATTAATGCTGGCAAATGCTCCATCAGATTCATTCTTTCAACCTCCTTACTTCTTCAGCATTTAATGTGCCATAATGGCGATATATTCTTATTGCAAGGGAGAGAATCAATGCAAGAACAGCTACTCCTATAACGATGCTTGTCAGCGTTAATGCCTGAGGCACAGGCAAAACCATTTTTTCAGGAATTTCTTCTGGTGACATTCCTGGCGGCAGATTTGTGAATATGGGAGCGATGCCTCCTTCTCTATATCCGAGGGTAATGAGAAATAGATTTACTCCACTCTCAACGATGGTTAAACCTATTGCAATCTTTATCAAATTTTTTTTGAAAAGCATTGCATACATTCCTATTGCAATTAGTGCAACAACTGTTAGGAAAGGTAGATTATATATCATTTTTCACCCTCCTTTGAAGCTATTGCAAGGATAAGCACTACTGAAGCTAAGCCACCAATAACCTTCATTCCAACTGCAAGATTCAGTATTGGCAACACGCCTCCGCTATTCAAAGGGGCTTCACCCCATGCTGGAATTATGCCAAAAAGTGGTTCTCCAACCAAAAAGTTTGTGAGAAATGTAGCTGCAAGGAAAAAGCCAAGGATGGAAACAATAACGAAAACAAGTCCTCCAAGACTTTCAAATATAGACAGATTTTCCTCCTCCATTTTTCCTTCAACATACTTTGCTCCAAATGCAACTATAAGCAGTGCAACTGCAGAGGCGCCAATGGCGCCACCCTGAAATCCGCCTCCTGGAGTAAGGTGCCCATGCATTATTACATAGAAAGAGAAAATTAAAGCCAATGGAAATAGAATGGAAGCTATTGTCTGGACAATTATTGACATTCTATCTCCATTTTCATTCATTTTTTCTCCCTCCTGAAAAGCATCATTACACCTGCTATTGCAGTAAACAAAACAGTTGCCTCTCCTAAGGTATCGTAGCCTCTGTAGTCAAAGACTACACTTGTAACAGCATTATTTGCTCCTGTTTCATTAACTGCTCCATATTCCCATTTATTTGCCGTGCTGTTATATTTTCCAATTATTCTGTCATCCATTTCCGATGGCGGATTACCAAAGCTTCGCATCTCATATGCTGAAAAGAAGAGGAATAAAGAAAATATTATAAATGCAATCGCCGTTGCTTTTTTCATTTTTCTCCCTCCTCCATTCTCTCAGTGGAGCGAATAGTTATTATTAAAATGGCAGTTGTAAGGCATGCTCCTACACCCGCTTCTGCAATTGCAACATCTGGAGCTTGCAAAATGTAGAAGTAAAGGGAAAGGAGTAAACTCATTACAGCAAGTGCTATTATGCTTGCAAGCAAATCTTTAAACCATATTGCTATTATTGCAGAGGCTATCATAGAGGCTGAGAGCAATATTATTGCTATTTCAAATAATCCCATCATTTTTTCTCCTCCAAATCATCCACCACTGCCTTAGCTGGCTTCACCCCGCTTTTATGGGCTGCTCTTGCTATTGCATGTGCTCCAGTCGGATTTGTAAGCAGAATTGCAATTAAAGCAATGAACGAATGCACGGCTATCACTGCCATTTGCTTTTCTCCTTCATGCCACCTCCATAAACCATATATTATGGCGGCAAGACAAATAAATATGCTACCAAACGTTGTGCATTTTGTGCCAGCGTGCAGGCGAGTATATACATCTGGGAAGCGGAGTAACCCAATGGAAGCAAGTATGTTAAATATTACCCCTATCGCCAGGAATATATAGATTATTTCCCATATCATAGTTTACCTCCTTCTAGATATTTTGCAATGAAAAGCGTCGTTATGTAAGAAAGCAGGGCATATACAATTGCAACATCAATGTATATAACTTCCCTATATGCAGCACCAAACAGCACCATAGATGCTATAACAAGTGTATTTATTGTATCTAAGCCAACTACTCTATCTGGAACAGTTGGACCAAGTAAAACTCTTATCATTGCTATTACAACAGATATCAGCACCAATACCAAAGTAAGCATAAACACGTTCATTCTCCTATCCTCCTTGCCCAATCAGGAAATGTTGAGCAAATTGGCTTATAATCGCGTGGCATTTTCTCCAGCACTTCATCTTTAACATTTATCCAGTGAACATACAAATTTTTCTCATTATCTACATCCACGCTTAACGTGCCAGGTGTGAGTGTTATTGAATTTGCCAGAAGAGTTAAGGAAAAATCGCTTTTTAAATTAGGAGATATTTTTACTATTCCAGGATTTATTTTGCCAGTAATGACACGGTAAGCAACATCAAAATTTGCCTTTGCCATTTCATAGAAGAAGCGAGGAAGATATGCAAGAAATAAAGCCCATCTCTTTGGATTCGCCATTTTAAAGTCTTTGATAAATATTTTCCTTGCAACAACCCCTCCAATAACGGAAAAGATTATGCCTGCAATTATTTCATCTGTGCCCCATATTTCTCCGTTGAACGTTAATAAAAGCCACACTACAAAGCAAAAGATAGTTGTTAGTATGAATGCTAACATCAAAAGGGATATAGAATTGTCGTATTTAAAAATTTACATTTTTACAGATTGCTACTGCTGTGTTGAATAATTGCTAAAAGCTGCTTTCTCCAGTAAATCATCAAAAGAATTGATGATTTTACAAGCTTAACAACATATTATA
>VBQI01000061.1 GCA_008297865.1 Thermoplasmata archaeon | reverse complement strand
TTCATATAATTCTTTGAGGTATGCTTTTTTATTAGAAATTTTGTAGATCTCTGGGAATCCCCCCGTGGATATGTATTTTGATAGATGATGTTTTAGATTTCCAATCTCTCTAGTGCTAAGCATCTCACCGATTTTTACTCCAAAATAACTTAGATATTCTCTAAAGCTGAAAGGATACATCTCAAAGCTTATACATCTACCTGTTAGATGACTTGCTAGTTCTCTGCTTAAAAGAGTGGAATTACTCCCTGTTATCATTACATTGTAACCCTGCCTAAGAAGCCTGTTTGTAAATAATTCCCATCCATGTATGTTTTGTATTTCATCCAGTAAGATGAATTTAAAATCTCCATGGATCTCATGAAGTAATTCAAGTAACATATTCAAATCTTCTGTTTTTACATTCATTACTCTTTCATCATCAAAATTTATGTATGCATATTTTTTGTTTCTCAGAGATAAATGAGAAAAAACTGATTTACCAGATCTTCTAACCCCAGTTATCACTTTTATCAATTTATCATTTAAAAAAGGTGTAAACTCATCTAGTTTTTCTCGCTCTATTAAGGTTTCTTCTTTAAAGATTCTATTTATTTCTTCTTTCTGATCTATTAGTGCTCTTCTAACAGAGTTTCTATTCATATTTGAATGTAATGCAAAATTATTTAAAAAATTTTGCATCATATTGCAAAATATATTCTGTATTCATGGTAAAGAGAAGGTGAAAATTTTTATTTCATTTCTTCTTTCATTATAATGCTAATTAGCATTGTAGTGCCAACAAAAAATGAAAAGGATAACATTGGTGGGCTATTGAATACTTTAGTAATACAACAACAGCCCATTGAAATAATAGTTGTTGATGCAAATAGTAAAGATGGTACCCAAGAAATTGTAAAAGAATATATGCAGAGATATCCATTTGTAAAGCTGTATATAAAGGAAGGAAATATAGGAGAGAGCATGAATTATGCAATTGAAAGAGCCAGGGGAGAGGCAATTAGTTTTATAGGCGCTGACGATAGAGCAGATAAAGACTGGATAAAAAATATCAGAAAATCATTAAAGGAAGGACACGATATTATTGTTGGAAAGTGCATATTAAAAGGAAAAGAGAAATTTAAGTTGGATAGGGTAAGGCTATATTATAAGGGATTCGACATTTCTGTGCCCGGAACAAATACAACATATAGAAGAGATGTCTTACAAAAAATTGGAGGATTTGATGCCCGCTTTATAACGGCAGAAGACATAGATTTGAATTTGCGAGCTGTAGATGCTGGATATAAAATATATTTTGAGAAAGATGCCATCGTGTATAGATATGCCAGAGAAAATGCATTATCTTTTTTGAAACAGGCTTTTAGAAATGGTTATGGAAGAAAACAGCTTGCCTTGAAGCATGGTAAATTATGGGAGAGCTATTCCCCAAAACAAATGTTTGGCACACATCTTACTTTTTGGGGAATTTTACGCTTGCTATTTGGGCTTCTTGGCTATTTAACATGCAAGCTTACAGGAGGAGGAATGAGAAAACATTTTTAATACAAAAAATCTTTTCAATATGCTCATATATGCTGACTTCCATATTCATTCTCCTTTTTCTGGAGGGACATCAGATAAAATTGATTTGAGAAAGGTCGCAGAAGGAGCAAAAAAGAAAGGTCTTGATGTTATTGGGACGGGCGATTGCCTACATCCTGCTTGGCAAAGAGAAATTAAAAAATATGAAAAAAATGGTGATATAGAAATAGATGGAGTCCATTTTATTTTAACTACAGAAGTTGAAGATAAAAATAGAGTTCATCATCTCATTCTTTTTCCAGATTTTTATTCTGTAAATGATTTCAAAAAGAGGATTGCAAAACATGCAAAAAATGTAGATTATGAAGGCAGACCTAAAATAATGATTGGTGGAAGCGAAATCTTAGAATTTGCTTTAGATTCAAATGCCCTAATTGGACCAGCCCATGCCTTTACTCCATGGACTTCTTTATATGCATATTTTGATTCTATGCTTGATTATTATGGTGGCAAGCCATCTTTCATCGAACTTGGATTGAGTGCAGACAGTAATTATGCAGATCGCATTAAAGAATTGCATACTGTGCCCTTCCTTACAAATTCAGATAGTCATTCTTACTCTCCTCATAGGCTCGGAAGAGAATTTAACAGGTTGGATGTTGAAGAAATAACATGGGAGAGAATAAGAAATGCAATTTTAAACAAAAAAATTGTTATGAATGCAGGTTTTCCACCGGAAAAGGGAAAATATAATAGAACCGCTTGCTCATCCTGCTATCGCCAATATAGCATAGAAGAAGCTAAAAAAATGGGGTGGAAATGCCTGTGTGGAGGCAAAGTAAAGAAGGGAGTAAGAGATAGGATAGATGAGATTGCAGATTTTAAAGAAGCACACCACCCAGAAGACAGACCGCCTTATATGCATATTATTCCGTTGGCGGAGATAATTGCAGAAGCGTTGAACTCGAATCCATTTTCGTCAACTGTTAAAAAAAGATGGAGCCAACTTCTCAAAATAGGTAATGAAATTTCTATCTTAATTGATATTGAAATTGAGAGAATTATGAAGATTGCACCTCCTGCTGTTGCAGATGCCATATCTGCATTTAGAGAGGGAAGAGTCAAAATAATCCCGGGAGGTGGAGGAAAATATGGGGAGATTGTGATAGAATGATATGTGGGATAGATGAGGCTGGAAGAGGACCAGTGATGGGACCAATGGTAGTTGCTGGTGTATGGATTAAGAGAGAAGATGAGAAAAAATTGATTAAGATGGGCATCAGGGATTCAAAAAAACTTTCTCCTAAGAAGAGAGAGGAACTTGCATCGTATATTAAAAAAAATTTTCCATCTGAAGTTGTAACTGTTGAAGCACAACATATAGATGATTTGCGGAAAGCAATGACGATGAATGAATTAGAGGCTTATATTTTTGCAAATGTTGCAAATAAAAGACATGCAACTGTTTACTATATAGATGCAGCAAGTAATAACGAAGATGATTTCAAAAAAATCATTATGAATTATATCAGGCATGACTGCGAGATTATTTGTGAGCATGGAGCAGATGAGAAATATGCAGTTGTTTCAGCTGCTTCAATTATTGCAAAAGTTGAAAGAGATAAATGTATTAATAAAATTGCAAAAGAATTAGAAAGCAAGCTATCACTTCCTTTAGGAAGTGGTTATCCAAGCGATGAAAAAACTATAACTTTTATAAAAGAATGGATAAAAAAGTTTGGGAGTCTACCTCCTTATATCAGAAAAAGTTGGAAAACAGTAAGAAAGATTGAGAATGAACTAAAGCAGGGAAAACTTTTCTGAGTTACTTATATAAGTTTAATAAAAAAGCCTGTATGCCATCTGCAATGTCTCGCCAATTTTTAAAAATCCAGTGACAGCCATCATAAAGCTTGTATTCTGCATTGTATTTCCTAGCTATTTTCTCCACAATGAAAGGGGGAGAAGCTCTATCTTCTTTAGTTGCTATAAATAGAAGAGGACAGCTAACTTTATTCTCATTTACAGCTATCTTATTCATTGTTATTTCATATGCAACTATCGCGGAATCTTCTCCCAGCTTTTCATAGGCGATTTTTGCTTCATCTTCTTCAAGACAATTCATAAAAAGCTTTCTTGAAAATGAAAAATCAGGCTTGAAAGGTTTTTTCATAATAACTTTTGGAAGATATTTCAATGATGATACCACCATTTTTTTCCGAAATTTTATACCCCTCGGCGGAGCTGGGCATATTGCGACGCCACCTTTTATCTTCATTTCCTCCGCAATCTTTTGCACTATTAATCCGCCAAGAGAATGTCCTATAACAACGTCATTTTCCCCAACAATTCTTTTGACTTTCCTAACATAGTCTATGAAAGAAGTTTTTCTCAAGTCCAGCCCTTCCTTCAGCTCTATAGATTTGCATTTAAAACCTCTCTCCCCAAAATAATTAATGAAAGGCTTCCACATATCCGCACTGCCCCACATACCATGAATAAATACAAGCACAATAAAAAATACAAAAATATTAAAAAAACTTTATGAGAAAATGTTTTTAATCTTTATATAATATCAATTTGTGAAGGGCGTTATTGCTTTTCTAATCGCCATTATACTCTTGCTTATTCCATACAATGCATTTGCTATTAAGCCAATAGGAATAAGATATAAGCATGAAATTTTCTCGAGAGTTGATATTACTAAGGATGTTGTTTATGGACAAAATTATGATTTTACAGGCAAACTTGTTGAGCTAAAAATGGATGTCTATGAGCCACATGGCGACAATGAAAACCAGAGAGCTTTAATAATATTCATTCACGGCGGTGGCTTTACAGGTGGTGATAAAGCAAGTAGGCAATGGGTTGAGATGTGCACTACCTTTGCTAAGCGTGGTTATGTTACTGCATCTATAAATTACAGACTTCAGCCAAAAGGAAATGTGACAGCAAAAGCAATTACTCAGGCGATGCATGATGCTAAAGCGGCGGTGCGTTATTTCAGGGCTTATGCGAGTCAGTGGAGAATTGATGAAGAAAAGATTGCTTTAGTTGGCGGATCAGCGGGGGCAATAACAGCACTGCATGCTACCTATTTAACTGAGCCAGAATATGAAGGAAATAGTGGTAATGAAGGATATTCCTCCAATGTTTCTGCTTGCGTTGATCTGTGGGGTGGGTTGTATGACAATGTTAGCAAAATCGATGCTGGTGAGGCTCCAGTGCTTATAATTCATGGAACCGAAGATAAGGCTGTGCCATTTAGTGAGGCTTTGAATATAAGTAAGAGATGCGAAGAAGTAGGCGTATATTGTGAATTACATGCTTTGGAAGGCAAGGGACATGCTCCATGGCAAATGATAGAAGATTTTCTACCATGGATTGTTAATTTTTTGTATGCTAAAATGATAAAAGTAAAAAGCAAAGATAAGAGAATCCCTTTTATTGAATTGCCATATTTTCTGTTAATAATTTTAGTTAGAATATTATGCCTTAGGAAAAGTTAATTTCCTTTTTAGTAATATTACCGCTATTGCAGTAACGATTGCTAATATTTCAAACCCTGGGATGCCTTTCTTTCTCTTTACTTCTACCATTATTGATATGATATTACTATAGTTTACTCCATCCCAGGCCCTTACTTTTATTTCATATTTTCCATTTTTTATTTTGGTTATATTCCATAAATAGCTCCATAAAATGGTTCCATTGGCTAAAACCCATTCTCCATCATCTATCTTTACTTCCACTTTAACAATGCTCTCATTTCCATCCACATCCCATGCCTTTCCTTTTATTATAATGCTTTTTTCGACAATGCTTCCATTTTCTGGCTCTATAATTTCTATAAATGGCTTATGATTGATAAAAACATTAACATTTACCGAAACAATATTTGAATAATCTTTTCCATCATATGCCCATACATATATTGTATGATTTCCCTTTCCCGCTTGTGTAGTGTTCCATTCATAACTCCATGAAGTTGTTCCTGTTGCTTGAGTCCAATCTTTGTCATCTATTTTTATTTCTATTTTTTGTATCGTCTCATTTCCATCTTCATCGCTTGCTTTTCCTTGTATCATTATGGTGCCAGACACAGTCGCTCCATTTTCTGGATGGATTATTGCAACAGTTGGTGGATGATTTGGCGGAGGAGGTGGGGGTGCATATCCTTCCGTTGTAAAATGCCATAAATCGCTCTCATTTTTCGCTCCATGTTCATCCCACGCCACTATACGCCAGTAATAAATTGTTGAATACTGTAACATCCCAGGACTATATGAATTTGAAGTTATGTTGCTAGCTACTTTTGGCGGATTTGTTGAAGTTCCAAAATAAACATCATAAGTTATTGTATCATTGTCTATATCGCTACATTGCCATGTCAAAGTTGTTGTTATAGCAATATTTGTTGCACCATTTGCAGGATGAGGCGAATGAGGCATCATAGGAGGATCATTTACAGGAATAATGGTAATATAAACCGTTGCTGTATCAGTTGCTAATCCATCTGTTATTGTATAAGTAAAGCTATCTATGCCATAATAATCTTCATTTGGAGCATAATAAACATAATTTCCATCATGATAAACTGTTCCATGTAATGGTGAGCTAACAGAAACTATTTCTAAAGAATCTTTGTCAACATCTGTATCATTAGCCAATACATCTATTTGATTATCAGATGAATCTTCTTCAACAGTGGCGTAATCATCACTAGCTACAGGAGGATTATTCACTGGCAAAATCGTAATATAAACAGTAGCAACATTTGAAACAGCTCCATCATTATCCTTTATTGTATAATTAAATTCATCATTTCCATAATAATTTTCATTTGGAGTATATTTCACTGTTCCATTTGCATATATTTCTAATGAACCATGAGATGGATAATCAACAATAATTATGCTTCCTAAATCAATAGTTCCATCAATATCATAATCATTCTGACTTACATTGATAAAAATAGGTGTATCTTCATCTGTTGTAATAGAATCACTTAATGCAACCGGTGCATCATTTTCTATTAATATTTGCTTAGTTATGCTTGCTGTAGCTCCATTGTTGTCTATAACAGTTAAAGTAATATTATATATGCCATCATCCGCATATTTATGACTTGGATTTTGTTTATAGCTTATACTTCCATCACCAAAATCCCATGTATAATTTGTGATATATCCATCTATATCATAAGATAAATCAGTAAAGTTAATTACATTTGCTGTTGATAGAATCCATGAGAAGCTGGCTACAGGAAATTCGTTAACAGTTTCATTTTCTTTTTCTTCTATTCCAAAGCTAACAGTAGTTGGATTATCCCATGAATCTATAGAAATAATGCTTTTTGTTTCATTTGAAATATTTACATTTACTTCGTATTCTCTTTGCATTTCACCAGCAGATTTTATTGAGAAAATTAAATTTTTGTTATTATCTGAAGAAATAAATTCTATCGTTTTTTTAGTTTTATTTATATTTAGCTGGTCCATCGTAGTATTTGTTAATGTTGCATTTCTAATCATGTAAACATTAATGGTATCATTATCATATACGAAATAGGATATGTTGTAAATTGCATTTTCATATCCTGTAATTATTACTGAGATATTCAAATCCGATGGAAAGGCATATATTTCTAAGCTTCCATTATCAAGAAATAACATACTGCAATTCTCTATTTCATTAATAAATGTTCCATTATAGTAACCTGCAATATGTCCGTACTCATCTATTAAGGTGGCGTTAGCGGGACACTCAAGAATTAAACCGCATGAAGTAGACACTATTGAATTAAGTATTTCTTCCAGAATAGATGATAAATTGTAATTTGAATCGATATAGTCGCTCATGTTAAAATACCATCCAGGCGGGGCATGTTTCACCGTAGGTATAACAATGCCATTAGACCATATACATCCTTTCTCCAACGTATATCTAAATATCTCAGTATTCTTAATCTGATAGCTGATTCCTATACCAGCTACTTTTAATCCTATTCCAAAAGAAATTTCCTCAATTTTTCCTCCCTTTATTTCAAAATATACTGGCATTGTCGAAAAGACTGTATATGAGCGAGAAAACACGTCAATGATGCTTGTATTTAATTGGGTTTGCTTGCAGAGATGGTATAATTTCGGAGCTTTATTAGCCAATATACTTTCATACTGTTTTGGGTAAAAAACATAAATTATTTTTATACAATCCATTCCTGTATAATCTATATCTTTAAGTGGTGATAACAAATTAAACGCTCCGTCTACAACACATTGTAAATTTTCTTCAGAGAGCAAGGAAGGGTTATTTTTTTCAATAGAAATGATAATTTTCTCTGGCAATAAATGATTATTGTATTCGTCTATATTTGCATAAATTCTCTCTATTCCTATAACATCATCTGTATCAAAAATTGTGTAGCCGAAACATGGGATGCTAATTCCAACAGATTGCGTAATTTTAGTTTTATAATAATCGCCGATTTTATCATTTTCATAATATTTAGACAGTTTGTATGTTTCGCCTTCGATAGTCCATCCTCCTTCAAATAAATTCATATCTAATGAAGATTGAGTAGAAGTATTCTCTTTAGATACCTGTATGTTTATTCTTGCGCCAATCAAAG
>VBQI01000060.1 GCA_008297865.1 Thermoplasmata archaeon | reverse complement strand
GGGGCTTGACATCCTATCCTCCTCCTTGGATAGGATTATCCCCAGGGCTTAATTTTTTCTAAAATTTTTACTTTCGGAGATACTGTATAAAGCAAAATATAGAAATATATGTTGCTCATATTGCCATAATGCTACCAAAAAAAACCACTTCCTTATGCCCAGTTTGTAGAAAAGTTATAGAAGCTGAAATTTATGAAAAAGATGGAAAAGTAATGATAAAGAAAAGTTGCCCTGAGCATGGTTTTTTTGAAGACGTTTACTGGAGCGATGCTGAGATGTTTTTGCGTGCAGAAAAATACTGGCCGAAAGAACAGACCGTTAAGAATCCAAAATATCCTGTCGTGGATGGCTGTCCTTTTGATTGCGGACTTTGCGATGCCCACAAAACGCCGACGTTGCTTGCTAATATTGACATTACTAATAGATGCAATCTACGCTGTCCCATTTGCTTTGCAAATGCAAATGCCTCTGGCTATGTATATGAAATAAGCTATAAGCAGGCTGTTGCCATGATGCGATTGCTCATGGAAAATGACCCAAAGCCTTATGCCATACAGTTTTCAGGAGGAGAACCAACGATACATCCCGATTTTCTCAAAATGGTTAAAGAAGCACGCAGACTTGGTTTTGTGCAAGTTCAAGTTGCAACCAATGGGATAAAGCTTGCTGAAGATGCTACATTTGCTCAAAAAATGCTTGATGCCGGCATGCATACAGTATATTTGCAGTTTGATGGAATCGATGAAAGAGTTTATAGGATTGCCAGAGGAAGGGATCTTTTTGAGGTCAAAAAGAAGGCAATAGAAGCCTGCAGAAATACAAAGCCAGTGCCGTTAAGCACTGTGCTTGTGCCAACTATAGTAAATGGTGTAAATGATGACCAGGTAGGCAAGATTTTCTGGTTTGCAGTAGAAAATATGGATGTTGTCAGGGGAATAAATTTTCAGCCAGTTTCCTTTGCAGGAAGGATAGAAGATGAAGAAAGAGAGAAGCAACGTTTTACTATCCCTGATTTAGCAGATAGAATGGAGAAAGCAACAGATGGAGTAATTTCTAAAAAGGACTGGTATCCAGTTCCTTGTGTCCTGCCTCTTTTTGAACTTGCGATGGCACTCGATAACAGACCAAGGGCTGAGTTTACCATTCATCCCCACTGTGGAGCTGCGACATATGTATTTGTTAGAGGAAAAGAAATTATACCTATAACACAATTTATTGATGTCGAAGGCTTTCTGGAGGAGGCAAAGGAAATTGCAGAAGAAGTAAAAGGTTCAAAATTTGCGAAGATAAAGGGAATGGCGAAAGCAATGAGGCTTCTGAAGTATATCGATGATAAAAGCATGCCAGAGGGAATGAAAATTAAAGAAGTTATTAAGGAAATACTCGGAAAGAGAGATAAAAGCAGTCTTTCTAAATTCCATTGGCAATCTTTATATATTGGAGCAATGCATTTCCAGGATTTATATAACTATGACATCCAGCGTGTTATGAGATGCGGAATTCATTACGTAACTCCAGATGGGAGAATCATACCTTTCTGTGCATACAATACTGGAGCAACTTATCGCGAAGAAGTGGAAAAAAGGTTTTCTGTGCCTTTAGAAGAATGGAGGAAAAAACATGGTGAAAGTTAATGAGAAATGCATGTTATGTGCTGGCTGTGTTGGCATATGTCCAGTGGATGCAATAACATTATATGAAACAGGTATTTATATAGATGAGAAGTGCATTGGTTGTGGAGCTTGCATAAGGTTTTGCCCAGTGGGGGCATTGGAGGAATGAAGGAGATAAAATGAGGGTTGATTGTTTAATTGTTGGGGCGGGCCCTGCAGGAAGTGTTATGGCAGAACAGATGGCTTCAAAAGGCTTCACCACAATGGTTGTGGAAAAGAAGCAGGAAATTGGAATATTCAAGAGATGTGCAGAAGGCGTAACAAAGCACGGAATTGAGAAACTTGGAATAAAGATTAATGAAAGTAGCATAGCAGGAAGAATAAGAGGAGCGATGCTTTACTCTCCGAGTGGGAAAACTGTTGTTATGGAAGGAAAGGAAATGGAGGGATTTGTTTTGGAAAGAAAAATATTCGAAAAGTGGCTTGCAAGCAAAGCAATTGAAAGTGGAGCAGAATATATGGTAAAAGCTCAGGCAATGGGAATGCAGAAGAAAAACCAAGCATGGGAAGTTAAGGTAAGAAGCTTAGAAGGAATGAAGGAAATAGAGGCAAAATTGGTAATAGGGGCAGATGGAGTGGAAAGTAAAGTTGGTAGATGGGCAGGGATTAATACCGTAAATAAGCTAACTGACTATCATTCCTGCTTTCAATATGAAATGGCAGGAGTAAACATTGATAAAAATTACATTCACATATTTTTTGGAAACGATGTTGCTCCTTGCGGATATGCATGGATTTTCCCAAAGGAATTTTCAGCTAACGTTGGCCTTGGCATTTTAGAAAAGAAGGCAAAAATGAAGGCATTTGATTATGTAAGAAAATTCATTGAAGAGCATGAAAACATTTTCAGAAATGCCCAGCCAATAGAGGCAAATGCAGGGGGTGTACCTGTAGCCCATTTTACAGAAATGACAGCAGATGGAGTAATGCTCGTTGGCGACGCAGCCCAACTTGTTAATCCAATTCATGGTGGAGGAATAACGAGGGCAATTCATTCCTCTCTTATTGCATCTGAAGTTGCAGAAAATGCAATGAATGAAGGAGATTTATCGAAAGAAAGGCTAAAGGAATATGAGATGAAATGGGAAGAAGAATATGGAGAGAAGACAAAGAAGCTTATGAAGCTTCGCAATTTTCTTGAAAAGCTTGAAGATAAAGACTTTGAACTTCTTGCAGATATATTGCAAGGAGAAGATATTTTTCAGCTGACACAGGCAAAGCTAAGCTTTTTCATTAAAAAAGTTATGACAAAGCCCAGCTTACTTGGTTTGGTGAAGAAATATTTAATGGATTAACTCAATTTCTTGATTCCTATCAAAATTTTTTCTCCCTCTATTTTCCATTCTTTTACAAAATCTCCTTCTGGCGTAGCTTTATATTTAATGTCTTTACTCCTTGTCTCATTTTTTACATACTCTTCCCAATTTCCGAGTTTCTCCCTATCTATATTCATTTCAACAATAATTCTTTCTTCCATTTCCAAGTCAAGCTCTTTTCTCATTTCTTGTATTCTTCTTATAATTTCTCTTGCAAATCCTTCTGCTAAAAGTTCTGGTGTTTGCATAATATTTAACGCAATGACGATTTCATTCTCTTTTCCAACAACATATCCTTCTTTCTCTTTTAATTCAATAATATAATCTTCCTTTTCTATTTTACATCCATCAACTGTTACCATTCCTTTTTCTAATTCCTCAAGCATAGCATTTTCTATTGCCATTGCCACTTCTTTTGCTTTTTCCCTATATTTCTTTCCAATTGTTGCATAATTTGGCTTACCTATTTTTTCCATATAATGAGAAATGTCATCTGCAAAAACAATTTTTTTCACATTTACTTCTTCCTTAAGCAAATCTGCAAATTCCTCTACGCTCTCATTGGCAACTATAATGGCTTCTTTCAATGGATATCTTAGCTTTATTCCTTTCTTAGCTCTTAAAGCTCTTGCCTCCTCTGCTATCTTTCTTACAATATCCATTTTTCTTTCTAAATCTTTATTAATTAATTCTTCGTTAAACGCCGGAAAATCGCACAAATGCACACTTTCTTTTCCATTCATATCCAGATATATTTTTTCTGCAATGAAGGGAGTAAATGGAGCAAGAATTTTTGCGAGATTTATTATAACTTCATATAAAGTTGAGTAGCCAGCAAGCTTATCAACGCTCTCTTCCTCCACCCAAAATCTTTTCCTTGAATTCCTTACATACCAGTTGCTCAAATCATTTACAACAAAATTTTCTATTGCACGAGACGCTTTATGAATTTCAAAATTCTCCATTTTTTCTTCTACTTCCTTAATCACACTATGAAGGCGAGAAACAATCCATTTATCTATTGCCCGTCTTTTTTCGAATTCAACATAATTTTTCTCATAATCAAATTTATCTAAGGAAGCATATGTCTTGTAGAATGAATATACATTCCAGACAGTTAGCAAAAATTTGCTCAGAACATCTTTTATTGCTTTTTCATAAAATCTTTTTGGTTGCCATGGCGGAGAAGCTGAGAGCAAATACCATCTGAGAGCATCTGCTCCATATTTTGAAAAAATTTCATTTGGCTCGACATAATTACGGGCTTTCTTCGACATTTTCTGCCCTTTTTCATCCAAAATTAAGCCTAAGGTGAGTACATTTTTATACGAGGGTTCATCAAAAATAAGCGTTGAGACAGCAAGTAGTGAATAGAACCATCCCCTTGTTTGATCTATGGCTTCACATATGAAATCTGCTGGAAAATTCTGCTTAAATTTTTTCTCGTTTTCAAATGGATAATGCCACTGAGCAAAGAAAGCTGAGCCTGAATCATACCATGCATCAATCACTTCCTCCACTCTTTGCATTCTCCCCCCACATTCACATTTCAAAAATATTCTGTCCACATAAGGGCGATGTAAATCAAGATTTTCTGGCATATTTTCTGCTAAACTTTTTAACTCTTCTATACTTCCTATACACACTTCTTTTTTGCATTTTTTGCATACCCATATTGGCAGTGGCGTACCCCAATATCTCTTCCTTGATAAAGCCCAGTCTCTCACCTCTTTTATGAAATCTCCAAATCTCCCATGCTTCAAATAAGATGGATACCAGTTTATTTTTTCATTATTTTTAATCAGATTTTCGCGCAGCTTTGACATCCCAATAAACCACGATTCTATTGCATAGTAAAGCAATGGCGAATCGCACCGCCAGCAGAAAGGATACTGATGCTTATACGTTTGCTTTCCTGCAAGGAGGTTTCGCTGTTTTAAATCTTCTATGATTTCCTCATCTGCATCCTTAACAAATTTTCCCGCCCATGGCCTGACTTCTTCTTTAAATTTTCCTTCCAAATCAACTAATTGAATGATTGGCAATCCATATTTCATACCAGCTTCATAATCTTCTTCACCAAAAGCTGGGGCGATGTGAACAATGCCCGTTCCTTCATCCATTGTTACAAAATCAGCCAAAATAACATACCAGCATTTTTTATCTGGCTCAATGAATTTATATAAAGGCTCATATTCCATACCTTCCAACTCGCTTCCTTTCATTCTGTCCAGCTCTGCATATTCCTGATTTTTCAGAAGAACAGCGGCCCTTTCCTCTGCCAGTATGAGTTTTTCCCCATCATACTCTATTTTTATGTACCACTCATCGGGATGGACAGCGAGTGCAACATTTGAAATTAAAGTCCATGGCGTAGTTGTCCATGCCAAAAAATATTCATCCTTATCTTTCGCCTTAAATTTTATAAAAATAGATGGATCTTCCACCTCCTTGTAACCTTGAGCAACTTCGTGTGATGAAAGAGTTGTTCCACACCTTGGGCAATAAGGCGTGACTCTATAGCCACGATAAAGCAAATCCTTTTTCCATGCTTCTTTAAGAGACCACCAAACCGATTCAATGTAAGAATTGTGGAGTGTAATATAGGGATTATCCATGTCAATCCAAAAACCAACCCTTCTCGTCATGTCTCGCCATGCTTTCTCATATTTGAAAACGCTTTCCTTACATTTCTCATTAAATTTCTCTATTCCGTATTTTTCTAACTCCTGCTTATTTTTTAATCCTAGTATTTTTTCAACTTCAATCTCAACTGGCAAACCATGGGTATCCCACCCCGCCTTTCTTTCTACATAAAAGCCCTTCATTGTTTTGTATCTTAGCACGACATCTTTAACTGTTCTGGTAAGCACATGCCCCGGATGTGGCAATCCATTTGCAGTTGGAGGGCCTTCGAGAAAAACAAATTTCGCCTTTTCTTTATTCTTCTCAAGACTTTTTTCAAATATATTATTTGACTCCCAGTATTTCAGGATTTCTTCTTCCATTTTTGGATAATTTTCCATAGTCAGAGCAAATAGAAGAGGCATTAAAATATTTTTTTATGCAATCTCTGGTCCAAATGTCTTTTTCTTTTTCCCACCTTTATCAAATCTTATTTGTGGCAACGGTATAGGAGGAGGTAATTTAAGCTCTCTTGCAATTGTAACAGCTTGTGGAACACAATAATGCATTATGGCAGTATGAATTTGCGACGCCACCTCGTCAGGCATATTCTTTTTCTCCTGCCATCTCTGTGCTATTTTCTCTGCATCTTCTCCTTCATATAAAAATTCTCCTTCAAACTTAATCATACCAACAGGACCGTAACTTGCTACATATTCAAATTCAACTTGTGCTTCTCCTTTCTGTATAACAGAAAATAGGGTTATATTGCTGTTATGGTCTATGCGTATATTCATTGGGCGAGAAAAATCTTTTATAAATCTTCTTGCTTCGATGCTCTTTACTCCCATGTTTTTAATCTTCATATGCATTCAAGTTTCTTTGCTATTTAAATGTTTCTCACCTGTCATCTATTCCATATGTATCTTCTGATATCTTCTGATATCTTTTGTAACCACCATGCTTATATATAACTACAATATTCCCATTTTGCCTATGATAGGAGGCGATTAAAAATGCCAATGTATGTTAAATTTGAGGTACCTGAAGATATGGTGAAGAAAGTCTACGAAGCAGTCGAGAAGGTAAGAGACAGTGGAAAGCTTAGAAAAGGAGCCAATGAAGTGACGAAAGCAGTGGAGAGGGGGGAAGCAAAGCTTGTTGTAATGGCAACAGATGTTACGCCAGAAGAAATACTTGCTCACATGCCATATTTATGCGAGGAAAAAGGAGTTGCTTACGCTTATGTTCCTTCCAAAGAAGAGCTGGGCAGAGCAGCTGGTTTGCAGGTAGCTTCCTCTTCCGTGGCAATAGTTGAGGAAGGAGAGGCAAAAGAGCTTGTGGAAGAAATTATTAAAAAGGTGAAAGAAATAAAGGGATGAAATGACAGACGAAGGGATTCCTGCAGAAGTAGTGGAAATAATTGGCAGGACGGGCATGTGTGGAGAAGTAACTCAGGTTAGAGTGAAGATTCTTGAAGGGAAAGACAAGAACAGGGTCATCACAAGAAATGTCATGGGACCATTAAGAAAAGGAGATATTCTCATGCTCAGAGAGGCGGAGAGAGAAGCCAAGAAGTTGAGCGTGAAGTAAAATGGCAAGAAAATGCACATTTTGCGGAAATGATATTGAGCCAGGTACAGGCACAATGTATGTTAAAAAAGATGGTACAGTCTACCATTTCTGCTCAAGTAAATGCAGAAAAAATATGCTAAAGCTAAAGAGAGATGCAAAAAAAGTTAGGTGGACAAATTTTTACATAAAGGAGTGATTTAATGGAAAGAACGTTTCTAATGATAAAGCCTGATGGAGTGCAACGCAGATTAATTGGCAAGATTTTGCAGAGAATAGAGCAATCTGGCTTCAAGATTGTTGCCATGAAATTTTTAAAAGTTAGTCAGGAGATGGCAGAAAAACATTATGAGATGCATAAGGGAAAACCGTTTTATGAAGGACTAATTAAATACATTACATCTGGTCCAGTTCTTGCTATGATTGTTGAAGGAGAAAATGCCATAGAGAGAATAAGGCGATTGGTGGGCTCTACAGATCCACAAAAAGCTGAGCCAGGAACCATCAGAGGAGATTTTGCTCAGCATATTGGAAGGAATATTATACATGCAAGCGATGGAAAAGAAACTGCAGAGAAAGAGATAAATTTATGGTTTAAAAAAGAGGAGATAGTGGAATACGGTATGCAGGATGATAGGTGGATTTATGAAAGCTGATTTTATAAATAATATTACGTTTATTTGTCATGGACCCTAAAATATTATTTACAACTGTTTATCGGAATAAGGGGAGGCATGATTATTTTGAGGCTAATTCAAGAAATACAGTTTTTAGATTCAGCATTCCGAGAATTAGGTCCTTAGGGCTAAGATTTATAAAGCAGAATATTCCTGAAATTGAAATATTGGAATATCCAACATGGGAAGAATATAAGAAAGCAATAAAAAAACAGCATTGGGACATCGTTGGTTTTTCTTTCTATGTCGATGAAATACCAGAAATTTTGCAAATGATAAAATATGCAAGAGAAAATGGTGTGGAGGAAATATGGGGCGGAAACTATGGCGCCTTGACTGA
>VBQI01000004.1 GCA_008297865.1 Thermoplasmata archaeon | reverse complement strand
TCTTTAAATTTAATTTTATGCATATCAATCCTTTGTGGCTATCTCATCATCCGCTGTGTGATAAGTTTAGAGAGCATTATTTTGAAATAGGTAACAAAAAGATATGCGCAGGTTGTTTAATAACGTATCCTTCGCTATTTTCGACTTATTTCATAAATTTTTTTATAAAAGTAGAGTTTAATATGCTGATTATAGCAGGCTATTTACTAATAGTTGTAACCTTTTTGACAAGATATTTATGGAGAAATCTTTTTTATACAAAAATAATATCAAGGGGTTTTTTTGGTGTTACTGCTGGAATCGCTTTATCGTTGCTAACTATATATGCTATAAACGGTCAAATAATTTTATTTGAGAGTATATTTATTGTTTTGATTATCACTAAAGTCATGTTAGGTTATAAAAATTTTTTTAAACCGTGTGAAACATGTAAACATTCCTTTCCTAATTGCCCTGGAGGTATATTGAGTATCCAACAAAAATGAATGAGAATTAAATTTTAAATAATGAAAGCAAATTATAAATAGGCGATTTAATGACAGTGCAAAAACCTATTGATGCTTTTATTCTATCTCTTTTGGCAGGTATATTTATTCTTATTGGAGCAGCATTTCATATAATAGTTGGAGAGACGTTGGGTTGGTTTTTTATTCCAAGATTTTTTATTATAGGAAGATCACTTTTCTTGTTTGGGTTGACTGGCTTAATATGCGGGATATTGGTTTTAATTGGGGCTTTTATAATCATCTCAAAACCCGCCAATACAAAAGTTGGTGGTATAATAGTAATAGCTTTTTCTATTCTAAGCATATTTGGAGCTATAGGCGGTTTTATTATTGGAATGATTTTGGGCATCATTGGAGGAGTTTTAGCCATTTATTGGAAACCGGGAATAATTTATGAAGTTGATACCGAAATAGAGGAGGAAAGAAGGAGATTCTGTCCCTATTGTGGGAGGAGCATCATCTTTGATGCAAAAGCTTGCCCCTATTGTGGAAAAAGAATTGAGACTTAAATTACGCCATTACAACGTTTCTTTGTCAGAACGTCATTACACTATTTCCATTTCTCATACAACTCATGCTCTATATCCAGCTGTTCCAGTATTTTTCCTACAATATAATTTACTACATCATCAACTTTTTTCGGCCTATGATAGAATGCTGGCATTGCAGGCAAAATAATGACGCCCGCCCTGCTTAGTTTTACCATGTTTTCCAAGCTTATTAACTCTAAAGGCGTTTCCCTCGGCACAACAATAAGCTTTCTTCTCTCCTTTAAACAGCATACTGCAGCTCTTGCTATTAAATTTAAAGCAATGCCATTTGCAATGCATGCTATCGTCTTTATACTACATGGACAAATTATCATTGCATCATGGATAAATGAGCCACTTGCAAGTTTACTTTGCATGTCATTTTCATCATAAAATTCATTTGCTTTTTTTACAATATCCTCAATTTCATATGGAGTTTCATACTCAATAATTTTTTTTGCATTTTCACTCATTATAAGATGCAACTCATGTCCCCTCTTTTTTAATTCTTCTAAAAGCCTTATCCCGTATATTGCTCCTGAAGCCCCTGTTATGGCAACTACAATTTTCATAAGCTAAAAATAAGGAAGGGATAAAGAATTTATGGTATGAAAAATATAAATTTGGCATTTTCTTTTCATTTAATGAATGGTAAACTCATTACTTTTGAAGGAATAGATGGTTCTGGAAAAACAACGATAGCCAAAATGTTATATGAAAAGCTTAAAAATAAAGCAATTTTAACTGCTGAGCCAACAAAAACGTGGATTGGGGAAGCAGTAAATAGAGCCATTGAAGAAAGAAAGGATGCAAAAACAATTGCACTTCTTTTCATAGCAGATAGAAATGAGCATACTATTGCAATTAAAAAATGGCTTAACGAGGGGAAAATTGTCTTATGTGACCGCTACATTGACTCAACATTTGCATATCAAAAAGAACATTTAAAAATGGAGCATGCAGAGCAATGGCTCTATGAAATACATAAACCTTTCTTGACGAAGCCAGATATAACATTTCTTTTTGTTATAAGTCCGGAAGAGGCAATAGAAAGAATAAAAGGTAGAAAACTGATCATGTATGAAGATACTAACTTCCTAGAAAAGGTGCAGAAGAATTATTTAGAAATAGCAAAGATGGAGGAAGAACGATTTATTATAATAAATGCTGAAAAAAGCAAGGAGGAAATTTTAAAAGAATGTTGGAATGCTTTAAAACACCGGAATATTATTTAAATTTCCACCTCCTCTCCAGGGCTAAGAATAATAGCTTTAATTCCCTTTTCTTCAACGAGTTTTTTAAATTCTTTTGCATCTTGCCTTATTAGCTCAAACGTATTGTAGTGCATTGGTATAGCAATTTCTGCTTTTATCCATTCTGCTGCCATAGAAGCTTGCCATACATCCATTGTATATCTCCCTCCTATAGGAAGCAATGCAACTTTTGGATTATATAATTCCCCTATCAATTTCATATCTGAAAAAAGGCAAGTATCTCCTGCATGATAGATAACTTCGCCTGAATCAATAATCAAACCCGCCGGAGTTGTTGAAATAGCAAAATTTGTTTCATCTAAGCCTGAAGAATGCCATGCAGGCGTCATTATGATTTTTGTTCCGCCTATTTTAACGCCTCCCCCCATATTTATTCCCTCTGCCTTTGCTCCTTTGCTGATGGCATATTGAGCAATTTCATGAATTGCCACTACAGTTGCATCATTTCTTTTAGCAATTTCTATACCATCTCCTAAATGATCGCTGTGCCCATGAGTTATTGCAACTATGTCAACAATTATTTCTTCTGGCTTTAAATTGCACATAGGATTCCCAGTTATAAATGGGTCAACAATTATTCTGTTATTCCCTTCTATTATAAAGCAAGAGTGACCGAGCCACTTAAGCTTCATAATGGGTAATATGCTCAGGAAGAAAAAATTTTTGCTATCCAGAACCATTAAATCCTAAATCTTTTCTTATTTCTTCAAAAAGTTCGTCAATATTGTTAAAATTTTTGATTCCAATTTCCCAGCTTCTTAGTCCATAAACGGGTTTGCCATATTCAACTGCAAAAGAAATTTCAGAGAGAGTTCCATATCTTCCATCTATTGCTATTACAATATCTCCATTTAAAACAACAAGCACATTTCTTACATATCCTAAGCCTGTTACAATAACATAGTCAAGATATTTATTGCCCTCTTTTCTGTCATCGCTTGGAAGAATTCCTATAGTTACACCATCTTTTTCCTTTGCTCCCTTACATACAGCTTCCATCACTCCTCCTCTCCCTCCTGTTATAAGGACGGCGCCCATTTCTGCTATCCTTCTCCCTACCTCAACTGCCATCTCATATATTTCATCGCTGCAATGCTCTCCACCTATCACGCTTACATACATACCTTTAAAATGAGGAAGGGATATTTTTGTTTCACGGTGGAAGCATAAGTCTTATAAAAGAGTTGCTTATACTTCCTTCCAATGAGAAGAAAAAAGACAAATCCACAATTGCTCAAAACAATCAATTTCCTCTATGAAGCAGCGAAGCAAAACAATTCAGCAGTGTGGAGAGCGATAGCTAAAAAACTTGAGAAACCTTCACGCAATTTTGCAGAGATAAATGTTGGAAAAATTGCAAAACATTTGAAGGAAGGAGAAATTGCAGTAGTGCCGGGAAAAGTGCTTGGCATGGGAGAAGCGGGAAAAATAGAAGTTGCTGCCTGGAAGTTTTCAAAGACTGCAAAGAAAAAAATTGAAAGTGCAGGAGGAAAATGTTATAGCTTAATTGAAATTGTTGAAAAGAATCCAAAAGGTAGTAATGTAAGAATTTTGGGTGGTTAAATGAAAATTATCGATGCCACAGATGCTCCTATCGGAAGACTTTCGTCAAGGGTAGCAAAAATGCTTCTTAATGGAGAAGAAGTTTTTATTGTAAATGCAGAGAAGGCGATTATCAATGGGAGTAAGGAAGAAATAATAGAAAGATATAAGAAAAAGAGAGAGATTGGTGGAACAAAAAGGAAAGGGCCATATTTTCCGAGGATGCCTCATATGATATTAAAGAGAACTGTCCGCGGCATGCTTCCATATCAACAGCCGAAAGGCAGAAAAGCATATAAAAGGCTCAAGGTTTTCATTGGCGTGCCCCCCGAGATTAATGAAGAAGAAATCGAAAAAATAGAATTTAAAAAATCCATAAGCTATATTACATTAAAAGAATTATCTGAATATCTGGGAGTAAAATGGCAGAAGTAATTGTTACATCTGGAAAAAGAAAAAGCTCCGTTGCAAGAGCATATATAAGCAAAGGAAAGGGAGATGTAAGGATAAATAGCATGCGTCTTCATGCTTATCCAGAATTTTTCAGAGAAATTGTTATGGAACCTCTTGAACTCGCAAATAAATATAGGAATAAAGTCAATATACGAGTCAGGGTGGAAGGTGGGGGAGTAATGAGTCAGGCAGAAGCAGCAAGAACAGCCATTGCAAAAGCTCTGGCAGAGTTTACAAAAGATGAGGAAGTGAAGCAAATGTTTATGGAATATGACCGCACATTGTTGGTCAGTGATATAAGGCGGAAGGAGCCAAAGAAACAGCTTGGAAGAGGAGCAAGAAAGAAGAGGCAGAAGTCATATAGGTGATGATATGATTATACCTGTAAGATGTTTTACATGTGGAAAGGTTCTTGGTTCCCTTTTTGAGGAATACAAAAAGAGAGTGTATATAGAAGGCGAAAATCCAAAAAAGGTTTTAGATGACTTAAAAATAAGGAGATATTGCTGTCGCAGGACGATAATATCACATCCTGTATTTGTTAAAGGAAAAGAAGTTAAAGAGCCTATAGATGAAGCTGCACAGTATGAATAGTTCTGCACAGTATGAATAGTTCCAAAAAGTAAAATAATTTAAGACTATATAGCTATATGATTTGTCCTCTTGAATTTAGATATGGAAGAGAAGAAATAAAAAAAATTTTTAGTGAAGAAAGTAAACTCTCTTATCTTTTGAAAGTTGAAGCATCTCTTGCAAAGGCGCACGCAATTTTGGGAAATATTCCCGAGGAGGCAGGAAAAGAAATAGCGGTAAAGGCGAATTTAAAATATGTTAAGCTTGAGAGAGTTAAAGAGATAGAGAGAGAAATAAGACACGATGTAATGGCAGTTGTAAAGGCATTAGCTGAGCAATGTAAATATGGAAAATATGTGCATTTGGGAGCAACTTCTTATGACATAGTTGATACCGCCAATGCTTTACAGATTATAGATGCATTATCTATAATTGAGAAAGAGATGGTTAAGCTTGTTAAAACACTTGCAAATCTTGCATTAAAGCATAAAAGTACCATTATGATTGGCAGAACACATGGACAACATGCTTTGCCAATTACATTTGGTTTAAAAATGGCTGTATACGCAACAGAAGTTGGAAGACATATTCAGAGGCTAAGGAGAGTAAAGGAGGAAATAAGCTTTGGTAAAATGGCTGGAGCAGTTGGAACTGGAGCATCTTTTGGTGATAAATTTTTTGAAATTCAAAAAATCGTTATGGAAGAACTTGGTTTAAATGCAGAATTACCAGCTACACAAATTGTTGGAAGGGATAGATATATCGAACTCCTTTCCTTTCTTGCCAATGTTGCAGTTTCAATGGAGAAGTTTGCAACAGAAATCAGGAATTTACAAAGAACCGAGATTGCTGAAGTTGAAGAATTTTTTGAAGAAAAGCAAGTTGGTTCTTCAACAATGCCTCATAAAAGGAATCCAGTAATATGTGAACAAATTTGTGGATTAGCAAGGATAATAAGAAGCAATGTTGTGCCAGCATGGGAAAATGCAATACAATGGCATGAACGTGATTTATGCAATTCATCTGCAGAGAGATTCATTTTACCTCATTCTCTTATTCTAACTGATTGGATTGTGTATAAAATGAATGAGGTCTTCTCCAAATTAATAATAAATGCTGAAAAAATGAGAGAAAATATTGAAATCAGTAAAGGTCTCATATTTACGGAGGCAATCATGATGAAACTTGTTGAAAGAGGGATGAGTAGGCAGGAGGCACATGAAATTATGAGGAAATATGCAATGGAAGCAAGAGAAAAAGGCTTGCACCTTAAAGAAGTTTTGAAGGAAAATAAAATGATTTCAGAAATATTTGATTCCATAGCGAACTATACAGGAAATGCAGAGAAAATTGTTGACATAGCTATTCAAAATCTACGAGAAAAATTTCCCGAAATAGGATTGTAAGTTGTCTAAAATTTGCAATATTTCTTCGTTACCCCTTATTTCAAAGCGATTCATAAAAAAAGACATACCCCCAATTTTATAACCTTGGCTGAAGAATCCATGGGAGAATTTATTATCTCCTTCTCCATCCATTAAAACAGCAATTCCAAGCAAGGAAGCAGACGCCTGGCAGAATTGTTTGGCTCTGTAAGAATCCTCGCCAATAAAATCAAGGAGGAAGCCAAAGCCAAGATTTTCTCCATATCCTTGAGAGAAATTACCTGCCTCATAAAAATCATCCCCTTCAAGATTAATTAAGAGAGCAACTCCATTTTTTCCTCCTCCACTTGCAAATGCTTGCGATCTGTCTCCAGCAATGAAAACATCATTTCCATATAAATCAGCTAAGACGGCGAGTCCAGCAAGAGAAGAACATTGAGAATATGAAAGAGCTGAATATGTATCATCACCTTTTACATCAATAAGAAATGATATGCCATATGAAGAAAATGATTGGGTATAATTTTTACCGTCATAAATATCATTTCCTTCCATATCAATTAAAATGGCTGTTCCATTCTCATATGATGAACATATCCTGCCATTGTATTCATCGTATCCTTCCAAATCAAATAATAAAAAGAAGCTTTGATGAGAGATGGGGCAGTCAATGTATTTGTCATCTCCTTTTAAATCAAAAAGCATTGTAATTCCTTCTAAGGAATCTCTATTTCTATAAATGTCTTTACCATCAATATCTAATATAAATGCGCTATTTCCAGCTTCATAAATATCATTTCCTCCAAAATCAATAATAAAGGAATTGATGGAATTATATACGCTGCTTCCATTTCCTCCAAAAATTATTTTTTTGTAAGGGCCCTCCTTAGTATAATCCATGTTAATTGATGAAAGTAAGGGAGAAGCTTTCCTAACCGCATCTATTGTAGCCATAATTCCCTCAATTTTTCCCTCCTTGCTATCTGCTTTTAAAGCAGAACTATAGGATAGAAGAATTAAGGCGATTGCACATCTCTCTTCGGTTGTAAAAGGCAGATTTAATACAAATTCATTCACTTTGCTTTCTTCATAATCTACTCCAGTTGCATTATAGAACTCCATCAACGCTTCTTCAAGCCATATGGAATCATTCATAAAATAGTCAATTTTACCAGTCAGTATGGCCAATTCAAGTATTACATTTCCATTAAGGAAGAATTTTTCCTTGCTCATCCTATTTCCAATTTCATTTATGAAGGCAACAACATCTTCTTTTGAAGGCAAATTTTCTGGAATATCAACAATATTTCTTGAATGATTTAATGGAATGAAAAGAATAAATGTCAATGCAATTATCAAAAGCTTTTTCATTTGCTGTTAAATCTTCTTCCATATATATTTTTTATGACTCAAGCTGAAGAAAACGGCATAGGAGTAAAGCTTAAAATGAAAATTAGTAGAGCTATTAATGCAAGCAACTTTCTTTTTCCATCCAAAGGGGTAAATTCGTTGAGAGGAGGAGGGTGCTCAGTTCCTATTAAAAAGACGAGGAGCAAAAGGAAAAAGAGCCAGTTACCCATGCCAATGAATGAGAGAGACGCAAGCAGAATAACAGTTGCAAAACTTGCATACCTATGTTTTTCCTTTAGCACTGCTCTGGCTATATGGCCACCATCAAGCTGGCCTGCTGGAAGTAGGTTTATTGCAGTAACCAACAACCCAACCCATCCTGCAAAAGCTGTAGGATGCAAATTTATTACATAACCTGGCTCTACATGCACTGCGAGAGATGATATAATGCTAAAAAGCAAAGGCTCACCAAGCAAAGGGGTACCTTTTGGAATTTCCTCAACCGAAATCAAAGAAGAAAGCTTAAGCCCAATTAGCAGAACTGGAATTGCAACGAGGAAGCCAGCAAGCGGACCAGCTATCCCTATATCCAACAATGCCTTTCTATCTGGAATTGGCTCCCGCATTGAAATTACAGCCCCCATTGTGCCAAGAGGAAGTACTGGATTTGGTGGGATGGGAATAAAGAATGGCAAAGAAGAAGCAATGCCATGTTTTTTTGAAACGAAGTAGTGCCCGAGTTCATGGATTCCAAGAATTGAAAGTAAAGGTAATGAAAAGAAAATTAGTCCATTAAACAATTTTTCAAATGAAAGAATACTCCACCAGCTTCCCTCGCCTTTAAATAAAATTGCTCCAGAAAGCATTGTTGTAATTACAGTTGTAACGAAGAGTAAAATATTCACCCATTTTGGCTTGCCTTTAACTTTTGGCTTATACGCTACGAATATAACATGCTCTCCGTCTTTCTCCCTCAAAAATGGGATTAAATTCTTTTCCTTTAGTTCCTTTAGTAATGAATCAAAATTTTGTTGAATCATTTCTTCCTGTAAGGGAAGTTTTATGAAAAAGGCAAAGATATTCTCTTCTTGTTTACTTTCATAAACCGTGAAATATCTTTCCACAATCTTTTTTATTTCCTCAATATTGCTTTCATCCGGATATGATTTCCATTGCATTATGAGATGATGAAAAGATTAATAATAAAGGTTTTGGATTAATTTCATGAAACTCGGAGAATTAGGGGAGAGAAAAATAGTTAATGACATTATTGAAAAATTTTCCATTCCATATGATGATTGTGCATTTATTGATATGAATGATGAATACTTGCTAATAACTACAGATATAGTCTATGAAAAGACACATTTTCCCATGGGGGTAAAACCTTATCATATTGGATGGTATAGCATTGCAGTTAATATAAGCGATATAGCCTCAAAGGGTGGAGAGCTAATGGGCTTTGTTTCTTCCATTGCTCTTCCAAGAAATACGGAAAAAGATTTCTTGGATGAAATATTGAATGGGATGGAAGAATGTATGAAAAAATATGGAGGAAAAATAGTAGGAGGAGATACAAAAGAGGCAGATTTGATTACGATTGCAATAACTGCTTTCGGAAAAGTTAAAAAAGATGAAGCAATAAGAAGGAAAGGAGCAAGAGTGGGAGATGCAGTATATGTAACAGGATGGCTTGGGAGGGGTGCATCACTTCTGCAAAAAAATTATGATGAACTTTTAATTATTCATCCTCGCATAAAAGAGGGAAGAATTTTGGCTAAGTCCAAGAATGTTTCCTGCTGTATGGATATATCTGATGGGCTTGCTTCCTCTCTATATCAACTCATGAAAATAAATAATGTAGGCTTTCAGATATATGCAAGCGAGTTGCCATTACGTAATATTGCAAAAACAATGGAGAATCCTCTTGAATATGCTTTGTATCATGGTGGGGATTATGAACTCTTATTTACATTGCCAGAAGAGAAGGGAGAGAGAATTGAAAGGAAAATTGCGTGCAAGAAAATAGGGGAGGTTATAGAAGAAAATAAAATATACATAGTAGAGGATGGTGATAAAAAAGAAATGGAAAATAGGGGATATGAACATTTCAGCCATAACAAAAATTATTAAATAGTCGGGAGTTTCTTCATTTCGTGTATATTAGACAGCCGATAGTGGCAGTACTTGGACATGTAGACCATGGAAAAACAACATTACTTGACTATATAAGGGGTTCTTGTGTAGCTATGCGCGAGGCGGGAGCTATTACACAGCATATTGGAGCTACAGAAGTTCCAATAGAGACAGTGAAAAAAATTTGTGGAAAGCTTCTTAAAGGGAAGGAATTTAAAATACCTGGCTTACTTTTCATTGACACTCCAGGACATTTTGCATTCACTACATTAAGGGCGAGAGGTGGGGCGCTGGCTGATTTGGCTATCCTAATTGTTGACATAAATGAAGGATTGATGGAGCAAACAAAGGAATCAATAAGCATTTTGAAAAAATATAAGACGCCTTTTGTTGTTGCTGCAAACAAAATAGATGCAATTACTGGGTGGCGAAGGGAAGATGGCGTAATTGGGCAACGCTTAGAAAAACAGATTGAAATTGCGAAAAAGGAATTCGATGAAAAATTTTATGAGCTTGTTGAAGCACTATATAATGCGGGTTTTTCTGCAGATAGATATGATAGGATAAGAGATTTTACAAGAAATCTTGCTATTGTGCCAATTTCAGCTAAAACGGGAGAAGGCGTCCCAGAATTGATTATGGTGCTAGTTGGATTAGCCCAAAAATTTTTGGAAAAAAACCTTAAGACAGCCAAAAGAGAAGCAGAAGGAACTGTTCTAGAGGTAAAAGAAGAAAGAGGATTGGGCACAACTATTGATGCAATTATATATGATGGGGTTATAAAAGAGGGAGATAAAATTGTTGTAGGAGGAAAAACATCACCAATTATAACAACGGTGAGGGCACTGCTAAAACCAAAGCCATTAGATGAAATAAGAGATCCCTCAGATAAATTTGAAAGAGTGAAGGAGGCGGTGGCTGCATGCGGAATAAAAATAGCTGCTCCTGAACTTGAAGGAACTTTTGCTGGTGCTCCACTTAGAGTTGTTAAGAACATCGAGAAAGATGTGGAAAAAATAAAACAGGAAATGAAGATAGACATTGAAACAATTGAGGAAGGGATAATATTAAAAGCTGACGCCATCGGCTCGTTAGAAGCATTGGCTTTCATGCTGAAAGATAAGGGCATAGCCATAAGAAAGGCAGAAGTGGGAGATATATCAAAAAGAGATATTGTTGAGGCACAAACAAATGCTCAGCCTACTAATAGAGTAATACTTGGTTTTAATGTTAAAATTTTACCAGATATTGGAGAAAGTAATGAAGTAGAGATTATTACAGATAAAGTAATTTACAAACTTCTTGAGAAATTTGACGAATGGAGAGAGAAGAAAATAAAGGAAGTTGAGGAAGAGAAGAGAAAAGAAATAACTTATCCGGGCATGTTACTTTTCCTTCCAAATTGTACATTTAGAGTAAGTAAGCCGGCTATTATCGGAGTACGTGTCCTTGCTGGCGAGATTAGACCAAATCAAAAACTCATTAGAGAAGATGGGAAAGCTGTTGGGAAAATAAAGAGTATTCAACAAGAGAAGAGGACGTTGAGTAAGGCTATTCAAGGCATGGAAGTTGCAATAGCAATAGATGGAGCAACTGTAGGAAGGCAAATAAAGCCTGAGCAGATTTTGTATGTGGATATAAGTCAGAAGGATATACAAAAGCTTATAGAAATGGATCTAACTCCAGATGAAAGAGATGTACTAGAGAAAATTATTAAAATAAAGAGAAAGCATGAATAGTCTCTTTCCATATAAGCCAAGGAAATATCAGGAACAGATTGTCGAAACTGTAATTAAATGCTTGCAGGAGAAAAAGAATTTGGTGCTTGAAGCGCCTGCTGGAAGTGGGAAAACAATATGCGTTCTCTCACCTTGCCTTTCTTTTGCTGAAGAAAATGGACTTGGAATAATATATGTAACGCGCACTAATTCCCAACAAAAGCAAGCAATAAAGGAATTGAAGAAAATTGCTGGTAAAATTGATATAAGGGCAACTGGAGTGCAAGGAAAGACTAATATGTGTCTTTTAATCGATACCATTCCCTCACTTAAAAATGGGAGTAATGAAGAAATATCTAGAATATGTGCGAATAGAAAGAGGAAAAGTATAGAGGCAATGAGGGGGAAGGAAGAGTGGAATAGATGCATATTTTTTGAAAATTTTTTATTGAATAAAGATAATTTGCATTTTGATAGAGTAATTTCTGCTGAGGAACTCGTTTTATATGGAAGTAATCATGGAATATGTCCTTATGAGGTAAATAAAATGTTATTAAGGAAATCAAATGTTGCAGTGGCTCCATACATTTACATATTTGATGAATTTTTGAGAGAGAAATTTTTTATATGGTTTCCTTTTCCGCCAGAAAAAACAATTTTAATTGTAGACGAAGCTCACAATTTGCCCAGCTTTTGCAGAGAACTTCTTTCTTTCTCTCTTTCTCTTAAAACTGTTAAGGCTGGACAGAATGAAGCAAAAGAATATGGAGTGAAAGAAAAAAGTATTTTCATCCTTCTTGAAAAACTTGAGGAAATTTTATCATCTTTGCATGTAGAAGAAGATGCATTACTTGAAGAAGGAATAATGGAAGAAAAAATTGAGGAGGAATTTTCTTTGAGAGAGATAGAAAAAATTGCAAATAATATGATTTTATATGGAGATGTTATAGCTGACATAAAGGAAAGTAAGAATATGCTTCCTCGTTCTTTTTTGCGAACTATTGGCAATTTTCTTCTTTCTTGGCTGTCCTTAGATGCAAGGTGGGCAAAAATTGTTGAAAGAGAAGAGGATAATATAAGAGTTGTTGCATATTGCTTAGATTCTTCAATTGCATCTTCCATACTAAATTCATTTTATTGCAGTATTCACATGTCTGGAACACTACAGCCAATAGATGAATATAAAAAGAGTGTTGGAATAGAAGCAGTTACTGCAGTTTTTCCTTCCCCCTTTCCTAAAGAAAATAGGAGGATTTTTTATGTTGATGGAATAACAACGAAATATTATATGGCTGATTCTATGGTCGAAAAAATTGCGAGTTATATAGAAAATATATGCAATTCTATTCATAGAAATATGCTCGTCTTCTTTCCATCCTATTCAATTATGGAGAGATTCATAGATAAAATAAATGTTGAAAGAAAACTTTATGTAGAAGAAAAAAACGAGGCGCAAAGTGAATTAATGGATAAAATTGAAGAATTCAAATTAAAGGGGGGGATATTCTTTTCTGTTATGGGCGGAAAAATTTCTGAGGGAATGGATTTTCCTTCCGAAGAACTCGAAGTGGTGGTTATTGTAGGTATACCATATCCCCCTCCGTCAGCAAGACAACATGCACTTCAAATTTACTATGATAAAAAATATGGAAATGGTTGGAAATATGCTTTTGAGGCTCCTGCAGTAAGAAAAACCTTGCAAGCAATAGGAAGGCTTATAAGGAAAGAAAGCGATAAAGGAGTTGCCATAATATTGGATGAGAGAGCAAGAAGGTTCCAGAAATATGTTGATATAAAAAAAATGGAGGGAGATATAATTATGGAAGTAAACAAATTTTTGGGCTAAAGATTTCCTCTCGCTCTTTTTTTTGCCTCTTCATATATTTCTTTTAGCGGTACACCTTTTTCCATTGCAACTTTTCTACAATCTTCATACTCTGGGGCTATGCTAACTTTGTTGCCATAATAGCCTATCTTAACTTTTACTTCTCCATATTTTGTTTTAATTGGCACAATTTTTCTTTCAAGCTTATCTCTTTTTGCTTTGTAATATCGCAACCCAAATGTTGTTGTTTCTTCGAATAAAATCTTCTTCACTTCTTCCATTTTATTATGCGGTGCCAGCAATTTTAATAAAATGCCTACCCTTCCTTTTTTCATTATTACTGGCATAATAAAAGCATCTAAAGCCCCTGCCTTCAATAATTTATCTATAATGTATGGATAAATTTCTGGGTTCATATCATCAATATTTGTTTCAATAACATATATGCCTTCTTCATCGATTTCTTTGCCAATTACTATACGAAGCAAATTTGGCATATCAAGCTTCTTTTTGCCTTTTCCATATCCTATTCTCGCTACATCCATCTCTGGATACGAAAATTCTGCCATACTCAGCAACACTGCTCCAGTAGGAGTTGTTATCTCTGTAGGTACAGATGTAAAAACAATGGGCTTACCCTTCAGCAATTCAAGAGTTGCAGGTGCTGGCGCAGGTAATATGCCATGCCTGCATTCTATTTTTCCTCTTCCAAGTAGAACTGGAGAGGAATATAGCTTTTCTATTCCTAAGCCCTTTAATGCAATTAACGAGCCCACAATATCAACGATAGTGTCTACTGCTCCAATCTCATGAAAATGGACTTTATCAATGCTTATTCCATGCACTTTTGCTTCTGCTTTTGCGAGCTTCATAAATAACCCTTTTGCTTTTTTCTTGACATCTTCATTAAGTGAGCTATCATCAATTATTTTTACTATGTCTTTTAAATCCCTTCTTTTTCTATCTTCAGAATAAATAAATAAATTCGTTGCTTCTATAACATCTTCTTCTTTTTTTATCTCTATTTCAAAATCAAGCCCAAGCTTATCAAGTTCTTTTTTTAGCTTATTAAGCGAGAAGCCAGCATCAATTAGCGAAGCAAGAAACATATCTCCGCTTATGCCCGATATTATGTCAACATAGGCAATCATCATTCTAAAATCACGCGTGAATATAAAATGTATAGCTAAAAATATGTAGCCCCATAAAATTTTATAATATTTCCTTATTAATGAATGATGGAAGAGATTGAGGAAATCATTGAGGAAATCCTTGAACAAATTGATGCAAATAGAAGTGATGTTGAAAAAGATTTAAAAAAATTCATTGATTATGGCGTTCCTTTAGAACATGCAAAGGAGGCGATTTTACATAAGTATGGTGTAATATTGAAAGAGAGAAAACTTATTAATATAAAGCCAAATGAGCGTGGCATATGCACAGTTGCAAAAGTAATTGCAATTGATGAGAGGGAAGTTGAAGTTAGAGGGAGTAAAAGAAAAATTTATCGCGGCCTTTTAGGAGATGAAACTGCTGTCCTTCCTTTCACTGCATGGAAAGATTTTCATATTGGAAAGGGAGATGTTATAAAAATAAGGAATGCTTCGTCTAGTGAATGGGAGGGGCAACCCCGCTTAAGCCTATCTGAATGGAGTGAAGTTGAGAAAGTTGATCATGATATTGATTTAGTAAAAAGACCTCCTCAGCGATATAACCTAATAGATTTGAGAGCGGGTTTATCAAACGTTGAAGTAAGAGGTAGAATTGTCGAAGTCGAGCAAAGAGAAGTTAACATTGCAGAGGAAACGAAAAAAGTTTTTTCAGGCATAATGGAAGACGAAACCGCTCGCATCCGGTTTACTGCATGGAAAGATTTTGAACTCGCTTCTGGAGATGTTATAAAAATAAAGGGTGCCTATGTCAGGAGCTGGCGTGGCGCCCCCCAGCTAATTTTTGATGAAAACTCTGAAGTTGAGAAAATTGAGGAGGAAATTCGATATGAACAGAAAGTTGTACCCTTGTATAAAGTTGTGGAAGCAGGCGGAGGAATTGACTTGTGCATTGAAGGTGTTGTCCTCGAAATAAGAAAGGATTCTGGCATAATTTTCAGATGCCCGAAGTGTAATAGAAGGATAAGGGAGGGAATATGTGAAGAAGATGGAAATGTGGAAGGCATTCCAGACCTGAGAATAAAGGCATTAGTAGATGATGGCACTGGTGCAGTAGATGTTATTTTAAATAGAGAGCTTTCAGAAAAAATCCTTGGGAAAAGCATGGATGATTATCTGGCTGTTGCAAAAGAAGCAATGGACTATGGAGTTGTTTATGAAGAAATAGTCAATAAACTGATTGCTCATCCTCTCCGCATAGTAGGAGATTCCATTCAAAGTGGTCTCATTGTCACCATATTTGCAAAAGATGTGGAATTGCTTGCCATTGATGCAGAAAAGGATGCAGAAGAACTACTAATGCATATGGGGGGATAGAATGAGAGAGCCCGCCTGGAGAATATTTGCTGCAGAATATAATAACTCTGAGCATGTGGTGGAAGGCAAAGGAGAGAAAGCACCAAAATATGTTATAACTCCATTAGGGGCAAAAGTGAATAGACTTTTTATTGTTGGTGTGCTGACTGATGTAGAGGAAATTGGAGTTGAAGGTATAAGGAGAAGAGCGCGTATTTCTGACCCAACGGGCATTCATGTAGTGTATGCCGAAATATTTAAGCCTGAGGTTGCAAGCATTTTGGCTGATATGGAAGTTCCTACTTATATTGCCATTATGGGCAAGGTTAGAATCTACCAGCCAGAAGAAGGCGTGCTTTATCTATCTGCTAGGGCAGAAATGGCAAAAGAAGTAAATGAAGAACTCAGAAATTATTGGATTTTGGAAGCCTGCAGGAATATGGCTTTACGGATAGATGCAATGAGGGAAGCAATGAATATGGAAAATCCAACTGCAAAAAAGCTTAAGGAAAGTGGTTATCCTGCCATGATTGCAGAAGGAGTTGCAGAAGCAGTGAAGTTTTATAAAGATGTTGACTTGGGGCATTATGAACTTTTGATGAGGGAGGCTCTTTCATTTATAACATCAAAAAAGGAAATAAAGAAAGATTTTGGTGAAGAAGAGGAAAAAATATTACGCATTATAGAAGAAAATCAAGGAGAAGATGGGGCTTTATGGGATGTTGTTATTGAAGAAGGGAAGAAACAAGGGATAGAAAAGGAAATTGCCGAGGAAGTAATAGCTTCTTTAATGGAAAAGGGAATGATTTATGAACCACAGCTTGGAAAACTAAAATTAGTATAGGAATAGGAAAAATAGAGGCAGAATCAATAATACAACTGATATAATTGCTATTGCAAGTCCTGCTTTTCCTAGCCTGTATTTTTCAGGCAAAACTGTTTGGGTCATGTAAATAGCCCCTATTCCATATATTATGACACCAATCACTCCTATGAAAAGGAGGGTGATGCTTAGCATTAAAATAACTGTTTTTGAGCCAATTATTGCAAGTGGTATGCCAGTAGCCAGAATGTATATTAGAAAATATAACATAAACCTTCTATAAGGCGTTTTCCCTATTCTTTTTATTACATTTTTTGATGTTTCATAAACCATTCTGGAAACAGCTTCAAAACCTGCATATACTGTGCCGAATAAAGCAAAGAATACACTTATTTGATACAATGGTTTTAGCCAACTTGCAATGTTTGAAAATATAACTGCTTGTTCTCTAAGCAAACTTATGTCGGTTGGAAGCTTATGCTGCTCGCTAAGCAAGCTGGCGCCTGCTATCATATAGGCAGAGGAGACAATCGCTACTATTGTAAAAGCAATGGCTATGTCAACAATCATTGGTTTGAGGAGTGTGTAAGATTTTTTTATTTCTTTTTCATCATTTGGTAAATAAGTAATCTTTTTTTCTTCCTTAAATTTATTAAAAAGTTTTTGTGAAAATGATCCTGCATTTTCCTTATTTTTAAAAATCCCCCATTTCTTAACCTTAACCCATCCTGAATAGCCTGTAATTGTAATTATAGTAAAAGTTAGCGTGCCTATATATCCAAGCATAATCAGCGGAATATTATTGGCTATTGAAGAAGGGACCCAGCTCTCGGGCTTAGGGATATTTCCTATTAAAAAGAAATTTGGCAAAATATCCAGTATATCCGGTTTTATCATGATTACTGCTATAACTGCACCAATTCCTAGCACCGCAACAAAGAATGCCTGAGTATATTCCACAAGCTTATATTTTCCTGCAACTGCAAGTATGGCAGCCAACAAGCAAAAGGATATTCCCCATAGCAGATGATGTCCCCTGCCAATCATCCATTGAAGAGATTGTCCCAAGGTATTGGTGATGGTTGCAGCAAACAAAGGAACAAATATGAAAATAATGAGGATAAAAATCCAATTGAGGATACCTCTTTTTTTCACCGCAAACATATCCATCATATCAATTCCTGACAGGAGTAGGAATCTACAGCCAACATAAGCAATAATATATGAAGCTACACTCAATGTAATGAGCCAAAGTAATTTGAAATGAGCCCAAGCCCCAATTTGTGGGCCAAGAATAAGTTGTCCTTGTCCTATGGTTACTGATGCAACTATTGCACCAGGCCCAAAAAAAGCCAAATACTTTATGTACTTTTTGATAGAAGGCTTTTCTTTTAACACTTCATCTGGTTCTGGAAATTTTATAACCTCTGCCATGCATTTATGAAAGAAAATATTCAATTAAATATTTTTGTTTGGGTTGTCTTGTGAGAGCAAAATTGTTCACCGATTACAATATATATAATAACAAACATTATATATATAACGTAAACAATATTGGTCTATGAATGATGTATGTGCCATTTATGATAAAATAGGGGACGACTTACGATTCATCACCACCTCAGGAGTTAGGATAAGAATGATGATAAGCTTGCTGGAAAAACCGAAATCTTCAACACAGCTCAAGGATGAGATTGGAGTAGGTGCATCCACCATCATTCATGCTGCAAGAGATTTGGAAAAAGAAAACCTTCTGATTGAAAAATCAGATGGGTATCATCTAACAAGCATAGGTAAAATATTATCTTATGAGCTGGTTAATTTCATAAAATTACTTTCTGTAACAAAAGAAAATATAGATTTCTGGCTATCTCATGACATAGAAGGAATACCAAAAGAATTTCTTGAAAGGCTCGGAGAGCTTCAAAAATTAAAATTAATTAAATCATCTCCCACAAATATATTACAGACTTTATCTATATATCTAAAATTGGTTAGTGAAACGAGGGATTTTAAAGGTGTATCACCTATTTTTGTTTCAGATTATGCAAAAGTAGTTAAAAAATTGATAAAAAGAGGGGCAAAAGTTCAATTGGTTATATCAAAAGAGATACTGGAAACAGTTCTCGATAGTTATAAAAAAGGTGTAGATAAAGAAACCTTAGAAAAAGTACAGCAAGGTAATCTGAGAATATGGGTGACAGATGAAATAATAAAGATAGCAATGACTGTAACTGATTCTTTCGTTTCTGTTGGATTTTTCAATTTAGATGGCACTTACGATTTCACACAAGATTTAATTAGTTATGAAAAGGGGGCGATAAAATGGGGTAGAGAGCTATTTGAATATTACAAAAGTAGAGCAAAGGAAGTTAAACTCAACTGAGTTTTACTCCTCTGCTGAACCTGGAAAGGGGGCGATAAAATGGGGTAGAGAGCTATTTGAATATTACAAAAGTAGAGCGAGCTAAATCAAGTTTAATAAAGCTCTACAATGCATTAAGGATATACTTTGAGCTGTTGCCCTTAACTGCGGTATTTATAGCAATTGTAGGGGCTGCTGTAATATCTTTCTCATTTTTGCTATTCATGGATACTGTAATGTGGGACATGACAGTATGCACTTTCTTAATTACATTTAGTGTTTATTCCTTAAATAGACTCACAGACATAGAAGAGGATGCATCAAATATGCCAGAGAGAGTAGCTTTTCTTAGTCAAAAAAAGGATGTTATCCTAATTCTTTCTATCACTTCCTATCTCATAGCTTTGATTGTTGGGGCATTAAAAAACATGTACATAGTTTTGGTTTTCTTAACACCATTGCTAATTGGAATAATATATAGCATAAAAATTTCGTCTTTCAGAATCAAAAATATATTTGCTATGAAAAATGTATCAGTAGCATTTTCCTGGGCCTTTTCATCCTCATTCCTTCCATACGTATTCTATCCTAATATAAGTGTTGCTTTAATGCTTTTCATATTCTTATTTATAAAATGTTTTATGGATACTGTGGTATTTGATATAAGAGATATAGAAGGAGATAGGATATCGGGAGTGAAAACATTACCTGTAGTTTTGGGGATAAAGAGAACGAGAAATGTTCTTTTGGCGGTTAATTCCTTCCTATTAATATGGGTTTTAGTTTGTTATTTAATGGGAATATTTATTCCATATCTTCCAATTGCAATTTTCTCTACAATCTATGGCTATTGGTATATATCCGTATTTTTTAGAGAAGAAAATAAGAAAGGAAAATATGATTATGACTATTTAGTAGATGGGGAATTTATAATTTTAGCAATTCTTGCAGCTTTCGTCCATATTATGGTGACATGAGTTTTATTTTTCTAACCACAAAATATTTATGCACAAATTTTTATCCATCCTGATTAAAATGAAAAAGGCTGATATAACACTTGTTGCATGCGCGTTCTTGCTGGTGCTCTTCTTGAACACATACTTTAATCTTACATCTGGTGTTGCAATAAATGAAGCAGGAACAACAGTTGAAGAAAAATTTTATTTAGCAGGGCCTGACCCATATTATAACATGCGATTGGTAGTAAAAACCCTTGAAAATGGGACATATCCATTTATTGGAGGAGTGTATGGCGATTTAGATCCGTTGCTAAATTATCCACTTGGAGGGACTGGAGGAAGACCCCCCCTCTTCAATATGATAACCATAGGGGCAGGGAAAATTTTATCCTTATTTATGAATGAAACCGATGCTATTGGCTATGCCATGCAATTCTTACCAGCTTTATATGGTGCAATGCTTGTTATTCCTGTTTATTTTATAGGAAAGCATGTATTTAACAGAAAAGTTGGAATTATTGCTTCTCTATTTGTCGCTCTCATTCCTATACACATAAGTTCTGGACATGGCTCTGCTTATTCCCTGTATGACCACGATTCATTTCTACTATTGCTAACAGCTACCACCCTTGCATTTTTAATTATGAGTATTAAAGAACAAGATACCAAGAAATCTATTATCTTAGCTGCTTTTTCAGGCATCGCCATTGCAGCAATGACAATGACGTGGGTTTCCTCCCAATACATTTATGCATTGGTGGGCGTATACGGAGTAGTTCAAATGATTGTGGATATTTTTACAAAGAGAATAAACAAAAATGTTGTAAGAACACTGCTAATTGCACTATTTACTGGATATATAATTTCATTTCCAGTACTGTGGGTGAAGCGGGGCTTTGAATTAACTCCACAATTATTTATTCCATTGGCAGTTGCTGCATTCAGCATAATTTATTTATGGCTTGGAAAGAAAAATATTCCATGGATTATCTCTCTTCCAACCATATTTGGAGTAGGAGGAATTGGACTTCTTTTCCTATATGTAGTGCAGAATACAAGCATTAAGCTTTTTGCTCCGTTAAAGAAACTATCAGATGTTATATTTGGTCCAGGAATCTATGGCAAAAAAGTATCACTTACCATTGCAGAGGCATCAAAATTTGATTTAGGCCGAACAGCAATGTCTTTTGGCCCCGCCCTCTATTTACTTGCATGGTTTGGCTTCCTGCTTTTCCTTTATCGTTTTTACAAAAAGAAATATCCAAGGGAAAGTTTGGTCATATTTGTATGGTTTATAGTGGAAGCATGGCTTACTTCTATAGCTGGCAGATTCCTCAATGATTTAGTTCCTCTTGTTGCTCTCTTGGGGGCATTTGTTATATGGGTCGCTCTTATAAAAATTGATTTTTCATCGATGATAAAGACAGTTAAAAGCTTGGGAAGTGGATGGCAGGGAATTAAAAAGGGCATCAAAGCCCGCCATGTTGCAGGCACCTTTATAATAGTTTTATTTGTTCTCATACCAAATAGTTGGCTTGCTTTCGATGCCTCAGTCCCTGCTAACATGAAGGAAAAGTTTAATACAAATAAGCTTGGAGCTTTTGGTTTAGGCCTGCATACAGAAAAATATTGGACGGATGCATTGCTATGGCTCAAAGAACAGAATAAGAATTTCAGTAATAAGCCAGCTTTCATATCATGGTGGGACTATGGATTCTATTGTGTTGCTATAGCGGAAAATCCTACAGTTGCAGATAATTTCCAAGAAGGTATACCTACGGCAGCAAATCTTCATACTTCAGAAAGTGAAAGAGAAGCGGTTTCAGTTTTTATTGTGAGACTTGTGGAGGGAGACATGAAAAAGAATGATGGAAAAGTAAGCGATGAAGTGAAAAATGTATTTGAAAAATATATTGGAAACAAAAGTGCAGACTTAGTTAAGATTCTTGAAGATCCTACCAACTATGAAAATACCTCATATGGCCAGATTATAGGGGAGGAATATGAAGGTAAGCAGTTTACAGTTAGGGAGGAAAATGCCGTTTATCATGATGCAGTAAAAATTCTTTCTTCTTTAGATGATGAAAATATCACAATGCTTTATAAAGAAATACAGAATGTCACTGGATACAACATAAGATATTACGGTGTAGAAGGCTATGACATAAACATATTTAGCGTTTTCACATTCCTAGCAGATAAAGGACTCTATGGATATGAGACATCGGAAGACGATTATTATAAACTGTGGTACACTGCAAAAAATCAGTTGTGGATTCCTGTACAGGGGAGTGGACAAAAATTTACGCCAGATGAAGTTAAAAATTTATCAGAGAAGATGACACAAGATGACCTCCGAGAAATTTATGGAAACTTTATCGCCTTTACAGAAAAAAAGGATGCTTTCTACAACAGTATGGTATACAGGGTTTATATGGGCGATGTCTCAAAAAGCGTATTTGAAAATTATTCTTATTTCCAAACACTATTTCATTTCTATTATCCACAGGTGCCACAAAATGTATACAGCTATTATAACTATTTCACCAGCTTAGTGCTTGGAGGCATGAAACCAACATCCGGGCTGCGACATTTTGCGGTAGAATACATTTCTCCATCAACAGGAAATGATTCTTTGCTTTTCAGGAGAGCGAGATTGTGTTATGGATGTCCAGCAGTTGTTATTTCAAAGTATTATGAAGGTGCAAAAATTTCTGGAAAACTTGAAAGCGAGGGCGAGCCATTAGTGGGAATTAAAGCTGTAGTGGAGCAGAAAGTTTCCATATTTGATGAAGAGAGAAGAATATCTCACGATAGTGTTATCACTGATAAAGATGGCAAGTTTACATTACTTGCTCCCGCTGGAAACATTACACTATCGTTTTATTCTGGAGATGTTTTAATAAAGGAAATAACATTTAATGGAACTGGCGTATTTGCTCCAATAAGCGAGGAGGAGGCAACCCGTACAACATTCTGGAATCCAGATTCATGGAAACGCAATATAGGAACAATAAATGTTGAAAGAGGAGGGATAAAAGGTATAGTTTTCTGGGATAAGGATGGAGATGGAATATATAACGAGAGTATAGATAAACCAATGAAGGCAAAGGTAAAGATAGGAGATAAGGAAATTTCTACAAATTCAAATGGAAGATATGAGCTTCATAATTTGATACCAAAGAGATATCCTGTTTCTGCAAGAGTAAATGGATATGATTCTAAGAGAACTTCTGTAATTATAAAATCAAATGAAATAATCTGGCAAAATATCTCATTGACTCCTTCAAAAGTGGCAGTAACAGGAAAAGTATGGTATGACGAAAATAGAAATGGAAGGATTGATGAAAATGAAACAATGGAAGATGTGCCAATTTCCTTCACAATCATTAAAGCATTAGATAAAAATGCAAAGAATGACTCAGTTAGTTCAGATACAGGTGGAAACTATACAATATCGCTCTATCCTGCAAAGTATAGAATTGAAGTGAATTATACTACTGGAAATGTAACTTATTACTATGAGGATGTAATAGACCTGAAGATAGGAGACAAAACAAAAGTTAAAAATATAAAGCTGGCAAGAAGAGAATGAGATACAAAAAATTTAAAGAGTACAGGCAAAGAATGAATGAAAAGATACTTGCTGAAGGCAGTTTACATACTAAAAGATTCTTTTCCTTGGATAGCAACGTTTACAATGATGGAAAACTTTCAGCTAAGCAAAAAGAATTGCTTCTGTTGTGCTTAGATGCAATGACTGCATCCTTTACCATTTAGACAGATGTATAGAACTTGGATACAGCAATGAGGAACTATATGAAGCATTAGATGTCGCCTTAATTGTAGGAGGTGCCATTACAATTCCCCATATAAGGTATGCATATGAAATGATTGAAGAAATAAGAAAGGCTAACGAGCAACAATAGTTATAATATCTCCATCCTTAACCTCATGAGCAAGCCCTACTCTTTGCCCTGGAAAAGAGGCAGATGGACCATTGACTATTGCATATCTAAAATTTTCCAAAAATTCGCGATGAAGCTTTATACAGATATCTCTGATTGTAGACCCTTTCTTTAAAACCATTGGTTCCTCTTCCACTTCTTTTCCTTCCGGCTTCATATATACTCTTATAAGCTGTAATTTCTCCAGCATTTTTTTCTTTAATTCTTCAATTCCATCTCCATTTTTTGCAGAGATGTATACGTAATTTTCCTTCCTTTCAACTTTTCCCACGTCTATTTTATTTACAACAAATATTGCTGGCAGATATACTCTGTTGCCAATAATTGCATCTATTAGCTGTTCATCTGTTATATCATCTCTTATGACTACATCTGCATTACTCATGTATTCCATTATTATCGCTTTCGCAGTTTCCTCATTTAACTTTCCTTTTTTGGAAAACTCAATATGAATTCCTCCCCTATCCTTTTTCTTTATTATTACATCTGGCTTCTTCTCATTTATCCTTATTCCAGCCTGCTTCAATTCTTTCTTAATTCTCTCTATCTCATCTAGGGTATAAATATCGACCATAATTATGATTAAGTCAACAACTCTTGCCATTGAAATTATTTCCTTTCCTCTGCCCCTGCCAGCAGAGGCGCCGTATATTATGCCAGGCAAGTCAATTATCTGTATTTTGTATCCCTCATATTCCATTATTCCAGGAATAACGTTTGTTGTTGTAAAATCATATTCTCCCACCTTGCTTTTCGCATTAGTTAGTCTGTTAAGAAGTGTAGATTTTCCAACAGATGGGGGGCCAATGATGGCAACGCTTGCATCTCCAGTCTTTTTTATGGCAAACCCATGCCCTTTTTTTCCTCCTTTCTTGATTCTTTCTTCTCTTAACTTTGCAAGCTTTGCTTTAAGCTTTCCTATATGATGCTCTGTCGCCTTATTGTAAGGGGTATTTTTTATCTCTTCTTCAAGTTTCCTTATCTCTTCTTCAATATCCATGCTCGAGAAAATATAAGAAATGATAAATAAATCTATGCATATTTATTCATGCTTCGAAAATTTAAGCAAAATTTCATTTTAAATGCAACTTTCCGAACTATCATGCTTTTTCTGATATGCTATGTTATCGGCATCTTTTCCTTCCACTACATAGAAAAGGCTTCATGGCTTGACTCCTTCTACTGGATTGTAATCACCCTCTCTACAGTCGGCTATGGGGATATCACCCCATCAAGCCCCATTATGAAAATAATTGTATTCCCTATCGTGCTTATTGGAATAGTTGTATTTGGTTCAATAGCAGGGATTATTGTAGAAGAACAGCAGGCAAGGCTAAGAGGACTTAAAAAGTCAAAGCAAAATAATCATGTTGTAGTGCTTGGCTATAATGATGCGTCGGAATCTGCCATTCAGGAGCTGAAGGATAGATACGATATCACTCTTGTAGACGATGTCATTGACATAAATCCATTCATGGGAGAGATACATTTCATAAAAGGAAATCCCAAGAAGGAAGATGTGTTAATGAAAGCAAATGTTGGAAATGCAAAGTATGTTATAATTGCCTTAAGAGAGGATAGCGATACAATCCTTGCAATTCTTGCAGTGAAAAACTTGAGTGATGCAACGATCATTGTTAGCATTTCTTCAATAGAAAATATAAAGAGGGCAAGGGCTGCAGGCGCCCATGTTGTAGTTACTGTAGACGCTCTCGCTGGCAGATTTTTGGCCTCTGCAGTCTTTGAGGAAAATGTTGTGAGATTTTTTGAAGATGTGTCAACTGGCAGGGAAGGATATGACATTGTGGAAATAAAGGCAAGAGAATTTGTTGGGAAGAAAGTTAAAGATATATTGCTTGAAAACTACGAGGAAGGCTTACTTATTGCAGTTGTAAGAAATGGAGAAATGCATATTAAGCCATCGCTGGAAATGAAGATAATGGATGGAGATCATTTGCTTTTTATAAAGGAGGCAAGCTAATTGCCCCTCTTATAATAAGGACACTTATCTCTCAAAACACATTTCTCGCACAATGGCTGGCGGGCTTTACATATTCTGCGTCCGTGAGCTATGAGAAAATTTGCTAAATCAAACCACTTTTCTTTTGGAAATTTTTTCATCAAATCTTGCTCAATCTTATCCCTATCCTTTTCTTTAGTAAGTCTAAGACGCTGACTTAGTCTGATAACGTGAGTGTCTACAACAATTCCTTCGTCTTTACGGAAAGCATTGGAGAGAACAACGTTGGCCGTTTTCCTGCTCACGCCTGGCAATTTAATTAGCTCTTCCATTGAATCTGGAACTTTGCCATTGTATTCGGTCGCTATAATTTTACAGCATTCTTTAATATATTTTGCTTTATTTTTATAAAAATTAACACTTTTTATATCATTTTGTAGCTCTTCCAAACTTGCATTGGCATAATCTTCAGCTTTTCTGTATTTTTTGAATAGCTCTTTTGTAACTATATTTACTCTCTCATCTGTTGTCTGTGCCGAGAGAATTGTGGCAATGAGCAATTCTAAAGGATTTGAATAATTAAGTGCAGTTCCTTTCACATCGGGATATTCTTTCCTTAATAGCTCAACGATGTCCATGGAAAATGATTTGGAAAGTGATAAAAATATTTTATGGAGCTTCAGCTTTTGAAAAATAGCCATTTATCATTCATAAATTTTATCAGGCAATATCTTCCATTTAGCTTTTTTCCTCGCAGATAAAAAACAAGCTTGTTCTCCTCTCTTTCATCCATTTCATATTCTCCTTTATCCCATATCTCAACCTTTCCTGCTCCATACATTCCTTCAGGAATCTCTCCTTCAAAATCTGCATAGCTCATTTCATGGTCTTCTGTAGGAATTGCAAGTCTCTTTACCCCAATTTTTTGTGGTGGCTCCTTAGGAATAGCCCAGCTTTTCAGCACACCGTCCATTTCCAATCGCAAATCATAATGAAGACGTCTTGCATAATGCTTCTGGACAACAAATATCGCCATCTATCATTTTATCTGCTTTGGAATTAAAAATGTATTGGTTCAGTTTCATCCTATGGTTGGTTATACAGATAGAACCTTTTTCTCTGGAATTTTTTGCAACATGCATTCTAAAACGGGAACACAGGAAAGCATCGTCATGTTTCAATCCCTTTTTCTCTGGAATTTTTTGCAACAAAAGGAAAAAAATTGAATATCTATATGCTGAAAATGGGTTTCAATCCCTTTTTCTCTGGAATTTTTTGCAACAAAAAAATGGATATTACAAGAATAAACCAAAAATTACAGTTTCAATCCCTTTTTCTCTGGAATTTTTTGCAACCAGCAGAAATCTAACAGTATCAATAGAATACAAAAGTTTCAATCCCTTTTTCTCTGGAATTTTTTGCAACTTGAGCAGGCAGTAGATGAATGGAATAGCCTTACAGAAGTTTCAATCCCTTTTTCTCTGGAATTTTTTGCAACTAAAATTGGGGTATGGCAAATTAAATTAACACAAGAGTTTCAATCCCTTTTTCTCTGGAATTTTTTGCAACAAATACAGAGATAAAACAACGTGAGAAATGGGGTAAAGTTTCAATCCCTTTTTCTCTGGAATTTTTTGCAACAGGAAGGG
>VBQI01000059.1 GCA_008297865.1 Thermoplasmata archaeon | reverse complement strand
GGACTATGCTATTCGGCGATATATTTGCCGATGAGAGCAAATCAACAAATTCGTTGAGAGAAGCAGATTTTCCATTGATATAAAAATAGCTGTAAAAATTAAGGGGATTATCTGGCAGAGGAGAGATTTTTATTTTCCTTGTAAGAACAACTTCATCACTATCAATTGGCATTGCTCTCGAAGAATTATCAAAAATTAAAGAAACTTTACAATATTTTGCTTCTTTATCTCCTTTATAAATTAAATCAATTAGCTTTCCAGCCCTCATCATTTTTGGGCTCCTAACGCCTAAGACAAAAAGGATGGCATCTACAATATTTGATTTTCCCGCCCCATTTGGGCCTGTTATAGCTGTAAAACCTGGAAGAAAAGGTATGCTAACCTTGCTTCCGAATGATTTAAAGTTTTCAAGCACAATCCCTTTTAAATACATCCCATCCCTATATTTTATGAAAGAGAGGTATATAAGATTAATGTTTTTTCTGATTAACGCAAACCTATTTTTTATAAAATGATTAAACAAATATGAATTCGTCTACGCTCAGGAAAATAAGCAGGAAATTCAATAAATATCGCTTTCCAGATGTAAGGCAAGAGTTATAAAGAATGTTGCTAACTGGCTAATAGTGGAATTTACAGGCACATTTTATTTTTCATGTTGCTTTGATGAACATTTTGAAGATTATCGCCAGATGCTTAAAGAAGAGGGGATAGATTTTTAGTAACTCATAAATTCTGATTTATAAATTCTGATCCTCCCATTCTGCCTCAACAACTTCTATTATTTTTTCCGCTTTTTTCCTCCCTATCCCCTCCACTTTTTGCAATTCCTCAGTGCTTGCATTAAACACTTTTCTCACGCTTTTAAAGTGAGAAAGTAATCTTTTTGCAAGAACAGCTGAAATATTTGGCAGTCCTTCAATAATGAATTGTTGCCTTTCTTTTAGACTCATATCAGGTTTTTTCCCTCTTAAAGCTACTTCTCTCTTCTTCCTAAATTGCTCTCTCAAAGCTATTGCATAAAGCAAGGAGGCTGTCTCTTCTGCATCTTTAGTTCTAACTACTGGGATTTCATAGTCTGTCAGGAGGCAGGCTATGACCCCATATATTGCTTGTCTGCTAACATTGCGCGAAAATAGTTCCTCATCCTCTATAATCAATAAGGGCTTCTCATATGCCTCTCTTAATCTAATAATTTGGTTAAACAATCTCTTTTTTACAAGTGAATCCAAAAAATCTTGGGCCTTCTTCCTTTCTACGCAAATTCTTTCACTTAGTACATAATCACCAACTGGCAGTTGCTTGATTTCAACCTCTGCTTTTGTTGCCAATAACTCTGGTATGCCAGAAAAGACTTCTCTTGTATCTGCAACAACTCTTACTTTTTGCATAAAAAGAATTTAGTAAACTTTTATTATAATTGCCGTCAGTCAAAATTAATATATACAAAATATTTTTCCTTGTGCTTGCGAAGATAAAGGTTAATGGCATTGTGCAGGGCGTCGGCTTCCGCCCATTTGTTTATAGACTTGCTTCACGGCTTGGACTTAAAGGATATGTTTTGAATTTAGGAGATGCGGGTGTTGAAATAGAAGTAGAGGGGAATGATAAAGATATTGAAAAATTCATTTTTCTTTTGAAGAAAGAAAAGCCACCATTGGCAGTCATTGGAGAAGTTAATGTTGAAATGGGTAATGAAAAAGGCTATAATAGATTTGAAATAAGGAAGAGCAAAGAAGAAAAAAGAGGGGGAATTTCCACACCTCCTCCCGATATTGCAATCTGTAATGAATGCATCGAAGATATGAAGGCGGGGAGAAGGAAAAACTACTTTTTTACAACCTGCACAAATTGTGGGCCACGCTTCACCATAATAAGGAAATTACCATACGACAGACATAATACAACAATGGATAAATTTGAAATGTGCAAAGAGTGCTATGAAGAGTATATCAATCCCTTAGATAGGCGTTATCATGCCCAGACAATTGCATGTAACAATTGTGGACCCAAAATTTTTTTGGAATATAAAGGTAAAATAATCAAAGGTGAAGAAGCTGTATGGAAATGCACAGATTTGTTGAACGATGGTAATATAGTTGCAATAAAGGGAGTGGGAGGCTATCATTTAGCATGCATTGCGGAAGAGAGGAACGTAAAAAATTTAAGAAGTCTTCTTGGAAGGCATCAAAAGCCGTTTGCCTTAATGGTGAGAGATGTAGAGATGGCTAAGGAAATTGCATATGTGAGTAGCGAAGAAAAGAAAATTTTGGAGAGTTATATTAAGCCTATTGTTCTGCTCGAAAAGAAAAAAGAATTGCCATACGTTGCTCCTGGCTTGCACAATTATGGTGTAATGCTGCCCTATACTGGATTGCATTATCTTCTCTTTAAAAAAATTTTTCATCCATTAGTTATGACTTCCGCCAATTTACCTGGAAAACCGATAATAAAAGATGATGATGAAATAAAAAAAATGGGGGCAGATTCAATTCTATTTTATAATAGAGAAATTTATACGAGGTGTGATGATTCCATTGTTAAATTCATTGGAGATAAACCAGTTTTAATAAGGAGGAGCAGAGGTTTTGTTCCTTCACCAATAAATTTCCCATTTTATGCAAAAAATGTTATTGGTTTGGGAGCAGAAGAAAACGTTGCCATCTGCCTGCTCAAAAATAAATGTGCTTTTTTGAGCCAGTATATTGGTAACACAAGACACTATGAAACTTTTGAATTTCTGAAAAATGCTACAGAGCATTTAATCAGTCTGTTAGATTTTAAGGAGGATGCCATAGCTTGTGATTTGCATCCAAATTTTCTCACAACTAAATATGCTGAAGAAATTGCATCAGAAAGAAATGTACCTTTATACAGGGTACAGCATCATCATGCCCACATCGCAAAAGTAATGGCGGAGCATGGCATAAGAGAGGCGATAGGTATAGCCATAGATGGTTTTGGATACGGTGAAGATGGAAATGCATGGGGAGGTGAGCTACTTCACTGCTGGCTTTCTGGTTATAAAAGACTTGGACATTTGCAAAGCCATTTTATGCCAGGAGGTGATTTAGCAGCTAAATATCCTCTTCGTATGCTTGCTGGAATTTTAGGAGATGAAATAGCTGAATTTTTGTATGAAAGAAAGCATGCTTTTCCATATGGCGAGAAGGAAATAGAAGTGGTGCTTAAACAGGCAAAAAATAAACAAGCAAAAAAAGGCGTTAAGACAAGTAGTTGCGGTCGCCTATTAGATGCCGTCTCCGCTTTGCTCGATATATGTCATTTTCGCAATTATGAAGGTGAGCCCGCAATGAAACTTGAAAGTGTTGCAAAGAAGGGAAAAGATGTGCTCAATCTCGAACCAATTATAAAGGATGGTATTATAGATACGAAACATTTACTCATTCAGCTTTTAGAGAATATGAGATATAGAAAAGAAGATTTGGCCTATTCAGCTGAAGAGTATATAGCCATTTCGATGGCACAGCTTGCAATTGAGAAAGCAGAGGAAAGTGGGATAAAGCACATCGTCATTGCTGGAGGATGTGCATATAATGAGCACATCACAACTGCAATTGAAGAAGAAGTTAGGCATGCGGGATATTCTTTTCTCATTAATCAAAAAGTGCCATCTGGAGATGGCGGTATATCTTTCGGGCAGGCTGTGATAGCCAATGAAAAAATGAGATAGTTCATTTCAGTACAAAGATGCTAATTTCATTTTTCACTTCCTCACCCTCGCTTCTTCCAACCATTGAAACAACATGTTTCCCAGGATTAAAAGATGTGCTTAGTTGAATATCCCCTTTTCCAGTGTATAAAAGGTGGTTATCAACGTAAAGATAACTTTCCCTGATATTAATTGCTTTGCCAATTATGTTTGTTTTTCCTATTACTATAGCACTTTGGCTGTAAAGAATCTTCCTTCCTTCAACATAAATACCATAGCGTGGTTCTTCTATATGCACCGCTGTTTCACTTGCTGGTGGCATTGCTATGCCAACTGTCCATGCGATGCTACGCCTTAATATCCACCAGTTATAACTTATGGTACTTTTGTTGTCGCTAACCCAATTATATATAAACCATGTGAAAGGGCTGAATTCAGGACGAACGGGAAACTCCTCAATATGCCCATCAAAGAAAGTTTCTCTCTCTGGATGGGGACCAAATAGCACTATCCTTCCTTTTCCATAGGTAGTAGCAACAATGGCATACTGTCCTTTTATATCTGTTGTAACATTTCTATAAGGAATCCATTTTCCATCCCATCTCCAGTAATGTAATGGCGCCACTTCCATTGGCTCCTCTGCATATATTGCCAAAGGGATGATTTCCCCAAACTTTTCATTTTCTTCTTTAGCTTCATACATTCCTGGTCCTCCCCAATATCTAATGCTCCTTTGTTCCCCATAAAATCCCTCGAATATTGGGTTATTGGTGTGAAGAATGCTTAGCTTTATTGGTGGCCCTCCATGCCTCCAGTTAGATTTCCATAAATATTGCCATTCTTCATATTGCTCATCGTTAACATAAACATTTGCAATTTTCAAAAGAAATGGATTCAACGCCTTGTTTCCTCCTTCATCAAATCCTACAGAAGCCAGATTTGCCCCTCCACATATTCCGATATAGCCCCCGCCATTTTCAACAAATTTTATTACTTCTTCTCTCCATTTTTTATTCATGGCATCAGTGTATGGACGAGCAGAGCCAGGGATGACGAATACATCATATGAATTAAGTTTTCCTTTTTTCACATCTTCTCTCCCCATTATTTCTGCAGAGATAACATATTTCACGCCCTTTTTTATCCATGAATAGTCAATTGCGTCTCTAATTTCTTCTGCGAACCTTTTTACATTGGAAAAGTAAATGGCAACTTTTATTTCCATTTTCCTCTCTGCAGGAATGTTTACTGAAAGAGAAAACAATATGACACAAAGCAATATGGCACGCATAAGTTGATACATAAATTGGAAATATGATGATTTTAAATAAGTTATCGGACCGCTACCAATTTATTTATATAATCCATATTATTTCAGCCTTAATGGTAGAGAGGAAAAAGAAAAAGAAGGCAAAGGAATGGTATGCATTAATTGCTCCTCAAATGTTTGGGAAGGCAAAACTCGCAGAGACTCCTGCTGATGATCCAGAAAAATTGTTGGGAAGAACAGTTGAAGTTTCGCTTCAAGAATTAACAGGAGATTTTTCAAAAGCCCATTTAAAACTTTTATTTAAAGTTGTTGATGTAAAAGGGCTGGAAGCCCATACAGCTTTTATCGGTCATTCGACTACTACAGACTATGTTAAGAGAATTTCAAGGAGACATAAGGCAAAAATTGATGGAGTATTTGATGTAATCACAAAAGATGGGAAAAGAATAAGAGTGAAACCTTCTGCTTATACCACAAAAAGAATACAAACTTCTCAGAAGAGAGCAATCAGAAGTATTATGAAAGAAGTGACAGAAACAGTTGCAAAAACAAATAATTTTGATGAATTCGTTAAACTTATGCTCGATGGAGAAATAGGCAAGCAAACTTATAGGCTTTCAAAAATAATTTATCCTGTCAAAAGGGTTGAGGTTCATAAATCAGAATTACTGGAAATACCAAAGGTTGAGGCAAAGAGAGAGGAAATTGAGGAAGAAGTTGCCGAAGAAGAAGGTGAGGAAGAAGTTGCCGAAGAAAAATCAGGATAATCTTTTTTTAATTTCTTCCCGTAATTCTTCTATTCCTTCTCCTGTTTTACATGATATTTTAAAATATGAAGTTTTGCCCTTACTAATATCTGCTTTATTTTCAACTATAATAATATCTACATCAAAAAATTTTTTTATTTCTTCCAACAAATGAAGCTGATTTTCCAAAGAATAACCGCAGTGGAAAGAAGCATCGATAAGAAATATAATAAGGGATGGCAAATAACGAAGAGCAATAATACCCTGTTTCTCTATCTCATTCCTATCTTTATCTGGACGATCTAACAATCCAGGAACTTCCATTACCTGAACTTTTTTTCTGTCATGATTTCTTTCAATATAAAAATGCCCAACAATAATTCCTTTTGTGGTAAATGGGTAAGAAGCGATTTTGGGTCTCGCAGTTGAAAGTAAAGAGAGTAGAGAAGATTTTCCTACGTTTGGATAACCAGCAATTATTATAGTTGGCACATTTGGAGATATTGAAGGTATCTTTCCCAATTTTTTTCTTGCATCTCCAAGAAATTTTAAGCTATCATCAATTTCATAAACTATTGAAGAAATTCTTCCATAAACTGCTTTTATTATTTCTGCATAATTTTCCTCCTTCCTTATTCTTTTTATTCCATAGTTGGCTATATTATCGATTTTTCTTTTTGCCCATTCTAAGGAAGCCAAAGCTTTTTTCATTTCATTAATGCCAATAAGTAAGTCCAGAAGTTCATAGTGAAAAGGATGCAAGTTATCAAACGATGGAAATGCCCTAACATAATTTTTCAAGGCATCATGTAGCCCTTTTTTTACTGCTTTTATTTTATTCATTGTCATTATTTTCTTGTCTCTATCTCTTATCTTCTTAGCTCTCCCAAATGCCATATCAAGCAATTCATCTGCAGTCATTATTCTCGGAATGATAAACACAACGTTATAACATTAAGAAGTATAAAAATTACCTTACGAAACATTTATATTTATCCATTTTTTAAAAGAAAGGTGAGAAAATGAAAAGATATGCATTTGTTGTTTCGCTTATTTTGGTTTTTACCGCTTTTCATATTACAAGCGAGAATTATTACATAAACGAACATGTAACGCTTAGTAAAACATTTGGCGGATACATCAATTCATCTCACGGTTTGCCAATGCGCGGGCAATGGCCATATGCAACTGGAGTAGGAGATATAAATGAAGATGGGTATATGGACATAATACGCCTCCGCGGCCACGATGATTTTGATTCAGAAAATCAAAGCTGGCAAGTTTATTATGGAGACGGCACTGGAAACTGGACAAAGGCTAACATAAGCAATCGCCCGATGATTGGATATGGAGGCACTGCCATAGGAGATTTTAATAATGATGGACATTTAGACGCTGCCTATGCCGTTCATCACAACAGAAACGAACCATTAATTGGAGCATGGGCTGGAGATGGAGGCAACAGCTGGACAAATTGCTCATCTGGTTTAGCCACAGATGGAGAAACCTATGGTATGGCTCCAATTGATTTTGGCGATTTCAATAATGATGGATGGCTTGATATAGGTGTCGGCTCATTTGGAGGAGGAAACGGATTAAGGGCCTATATGAACCATAACGGAACAAATTGGACATCTGAGTCAAATGGTCTGCCCCATAACGATGATAATCCAAATGTTGGAAATTGGTTGATATGGGCAGATATGAACAGAGATGGCTACTTGGACATTGTAATAATGACAGAAATAGTAAACACTGATGAGGAACATGTTATATGGCTTGGAGATGGAAATAGAAATTGGACGGCAAATGATTTTGGCTTGGAAGTAGAATATTTGTGGGGAAGCTATGGATTGGATGTTGGAGATATAAATAATGATGGATGGCTCGACATTGCATTTATAAAGCATATGGAATCTGGCAATGATGATTGGTATGTTCCAGTAGTGTACACATTTAATGGAAGTGGATGGACCAATGCTTCAAATGGCTTGCCTAACCCATCAAATTATCCAGAAATAACATTCGGACCCTTAGCTTTTGGAGATATGAATAACGATGGCTATCTTGATTTAGTCGCTTTAGAATATTATACCACAGGACGCTGGCCTAACATTTTAGAATGGACTGACATTCATATGTGGTATGGAGATGGAATGGGCAACTGGACAGAAACAGATGAAATTGCAACATGGGTTCCCGGAGAACCACAATCTGTTACCCTTGCAGATATAGACCATAATAATTATTTAGATATAATAATAACTTCAAGTAGAGGGGATTATGAACCAGGCGGAATAAGAGTATACAAAAATACTACAGCTGTAAGCGAATTAGAGATTACAATAAGAACTCAATTGAAGGGTGAAGTATTCTTCCCAGGAGCAGCGAGAGAAATAGAATGGTCAACAGCACTGCCAAATATTTCTTCGACAGGAAATATAACTCTAGAATATTCTACCACTGGTGAAAATGGTCCATGGTATACAATTGATACAAATCTAACTAATACTGGCTATTATCTTTGGCATATTCCAAATGCAACATCCAGCAATTGTTATGTGAAGGCTACAATTCACTGGCAGAATGAGGAAGCAAGCGATGTAGCAGGACCTTTCACAATTATTGGGGAAGACCTTGAACCGCCATATATCTCAAATATACAGGCAACCCCGGAAATGCAAACGCCGGGAGGATATGTAAATATAACATGTATTGTAGAAGATAACATTGAAGTAAATGAAGTTAAAGTTAACATTACATATCCCGACAATAGCACTG
>VBQI01000058.1 GCA_008297865.1 Thermoplasmata archaeon | reverse complement strand
GTCGAATTTGAAGAAGGAAGGAAAAATTTTGATAATTTCATGAACACTGTCTTTTTACTCGAAAAATTATTTGGAAGGGAGGTTGATATTCTTACTCCAGAATCTATAAATAAGCATTTAAAGCCATATATTGTAAAAGAGGCAGTATATGAAGAAGTATGAAGAATTTTTGCGCCACATACTGGATGAAGCCGAATATTTGTTGAAGCATTCAGAAAATATTGATTTAGAAGAATTCCTCGAAGATGAAACATTGAAGAGAGCATTTGTAAGGAGCTTAGAGATAATAGGTGAGGCGGTTAAAAAATTACCAGATGATTTTAAAAATAAGCATACAGACATAGAATGGAAAAAGATTGCGGGAATGAGGGATAAACTGATTCACAAATATTTTGGAGTGGATCATTATATAGTTTGGGATATTGTTAAAAATCATATACCAGAATTGAAGAAGAAAATAGAAGAGATTTTAAAAGCAGAAAAAAGAGGGATAAATTTGTAGATATAGTGCCCGGACCGGGATTCGAACCCGGGTTCAGGGCTCTCTACAACCCTTTCTTAGAGCAAGACATAGGAAAGGGTTTCCGCAGGCCCCGAGGATATCCAGCTACCCCATCCGGGCTATTTTATTGCATTTAGCAAAGCCATTTTCTCTAGGACGAGCTCCCCATACATGGATTTATCTACTGTTTTTAATTCTTTCTCGCTTATTCCAAATTTTATCAATTTCTCTTTTTTTCCATGTAAAACTTTCTCATTTATTTTTAACCCAAGGCTTTTTACAAATTTCTCTACCTTATTTTTATTAATCTTGCCTATGAAAACAAACGCATACCATCCTTTTTCTTTTGCTCCAATGAAAGATATTGCATCTTTTATCTGCTTCTTTGCAGATGCATATAATAGCATTTCCATCTCGATTGTGTTGCACACATTTCTTTTTTTCTCAAAAGCTCTTTTGGCATGCTCATATGCCACCTCAATATGTTCCTTTCCGTAAACTAGGCTTGCATCCAAAATTTGTGCTCTAATATTATTTTCGATACAGAATTCATCAAGTTTTTGCAGAGCTTTTTCAACATCAATTTTTCCTTCAGCTCCTACAACAATCATCCTACCTGCTCCTTTATCTGCTTTGCAATTCCAACGCCTATGCCAGGAAGCCTGGCAAGCGTATCAACGCTTGCCTTCCTGAGTATATCAATGCTTTTAAATCCATGTCTGTATAAAGTTCTTGCTCTAACCCTTCCAATACCATGCAACTGAACCAAATTAAGTAACTCTTCCTTACAGCCATACTGTATTCTCATCCTCAATTTAGTAAGCGTAGGTAATGCATCAAAGTTGAATAATCTAGCCAGTTCACGCATTGAATATATAAGCCATTCTGCAGTCTCCACCTTATTATGAATATCTCCTGGTCCAACCTGATATTTTGCAATAATGTCATCCTCCTTCTTTTCATTAATCCAGTCCTCCAGCAAACAAGCTGTTTTAACTTCAGCTAAAAACCATTCATATTCCATTTCATATGGAGAAGGGACTGGCAGAAGAAATTTTTCCTTTTTTGCCTTTTCCTCAACCCACTCATCTCTCCTGCCCAAAAATAAGCATCTCATATCAGGTGTAGAGCAGATTGCATGAAGATAAGCGAAATTGCTTCCCTCTCCCGCTTGCAACGCCTGCCTCATTCTTAAAGCAGTCAACGGATCAATATATAAGCTGGCTGTTTTCCTTCCAAATGGCGTAGCCCGCCATCTTTCGCCATAGCTTACAATAAAATCATTTCTTTCCAGAAAGTCGACAATTTCCCATATTCTATCTTCCGGAAGCGTGCCAAGCTGATGTACATAAAAGGTTTTCTTCATGAATTTTATAATCTCTTCCCAGTAAACTGCAAATTCTGTAGCTATTAAAGCAAGTATATGCATTCTTAAAGCTGGCTCTGAAGCAAGCTTCGAATAAATTGGCTCCTCATCAGCCATCAGATATTCATTCCAAAGCCTTTCTTTCTCCATCTTATTTTTCGCGATTAAAATTGCCTCTCCTTCCTTATCATAGCCAGGTCTGCCAGCCCGCCCCATCATCTGCTTTATTTCCAACACCGGTATGGGCTGCATATAGCCATCAACATCAGAGTATCTCCATACATTTTTTATTATAACACGCCGGGCTGGCGTGTTTACGCCTGCCGCCAGCGTTGGCGTTGCAACAATGCATTTTATGAGCCCTTTTTTGAAATTATCCTCTACTGCTTTCCTTTGTTTGCTACTTAGCCCTGCATGATGGAATGCAATGCCATCTTCAATGCAGGAGGCAAGTTTTCTGGCAATTGTCGTTATTTCTTCTGCCTGCAATATGCTTTCAGAAATCTCTCTTAACTTTTCTACATCGGCAAATTTCTTTGTTATCCCCCTTAGCTTTTCTGCAGTTGACTGAGAAGAGCGACGTGTATTAACAAATATTAAAGCCTGTCCTTTGTCATGGAGTACATCTTCAAGTAATCCTTCAAGCTTTGCATTCTCTATCTCTTTACTGCTTCCATCAATAAATGAAATTTTTCTTCCAAATAGCACACCTTGCTTTAAGGGCACTGGTCTCCAATCTGATTGAATAAGCCTTGCATTCAACCATTCTGCAATTTCGTGGGCATTTTTTATTGTTGCAGAGAGAGCAATTATATGCACGGGCTTCATCAACATAAATCTTGCCAGAATCACTTCCAAAGTTGGGCCACGAGAGGCATCGTTGAGTAAATGAATTTCATCAGCAACTACAGTCTGCACGTCATAAATCCATTCTGCATTATGGCGGAGCAAGGAATCTGCTTTTTCACTCGTGCATACTATTATGTCATATTTTCCCAGCCTGTTTCCTTTATCCTCCAAATCTCCTGTTGAAATGCCAACTTTTATTCCCATTTTTTCAAAAACTTTCAAATCTTCATATTTTTCTCTTGCCAGAGCCCTCAATGGAACAATATATATACTCTTTTCATTTCTTAAAGCAGATTGCAATACAGCTATATAAGCAACCAGACTTTTGCCAGATGCAGTTGGTATGGCAAGCACTACATTTTCTCCTTTAAGTACATGAGGTAATGCTTCAGCCTGCGGAGGATATAACTTTTCTATGCCTTGTTCCTTAATTATTTCCTTTATTCTCTCATCAATGTTGAGTTCGTCTATTTTCATTCTTTTACCATAACTTTCCTTTGTAATAATGCGATGCTGGACATCCCAAGCACCTTCCATTTATGTAAAAACTGCATGAAGGACAGTTGCAATATGAGCAATTTCCATTTTTTTCTGGCATTTTGATTGGCATAATGAAGTCTGGATGCGAGGAAATTATTACTTCGAAGTCATCTTTTTCAAAATGCTTTTTTGTTATTGATTCAAGGCTGGAAAAGTCCTCGCTTACCAAATAAAGGGTGCATGAATTTTCTGCTTCTAGTACAGATAGAACATATGGACAATTCTTCATACAATCTTTGATTTCACTTTTCAAAAAATCAATTTTTGCAACATGCAAACCAATCTTTTTTATATCAGTTCCAACATTACAAGCTAAAATTCCTATTTCTTTCATTCTTTTTATTCTTGCACTTACTGATGGCTGCGATAAATTAACTACAGATGCAATCTCACTTTGAGGCATCTCTGGATTTTTCTGTAGCAAACTAATAATCTTCCTATCAATTTCATCTATTTTTGTATTTAGAGACACACATATGTAATGATTGTTCATTTAAAATATTTATGAAATAAAGGCTCTAGCTTATAAACAAAAAATTTATACTACTTCCCTCTTTAAAGTCATGAAAATACTGCTCATATTTCCAAAGCTTGAGCATGGAGTTACAACATATCGTGATAAAGGCACTCCTTTTGCAAAGTTGTTTGGAAATCCCTCTTTAAGTCTCCCTCAAGTTGCAGCATGCACTCCAGATGGTCATGAGATGAGAATAATTAATGAAAATTTTGAAAGAATTGATTTTAACGAGCATTGGGATTTAGTCGGAATTACATGCCTAACCATGACCGCATATCGTGCATATGAAATTGCAGATGAATTTAGGAAGCGGGGCGTAAAAGTTGTGCTTGGTGGATATCATCCAACTGCTTTACCAGAAGAGGCAAAGCAGCATGCAGATGCTGTCATCATTGGAGAGGCTGAAGAAGTATGGAAAGATGTTCTAAATGATGCAGAAAATGGGGAGCTTAAGCCTTTTTATTATGGAAGACATGCAGATCCAGAGCATATTCCTGTGCCAAGGAGAGATTTAGTAAGATATAAGCCAATGACAGAAGGAATTCAGACAACAAGGGGTTGTCCTAATGCATGTGAATTTTGTGCTACTTCCGTCTTCTTAGGCAGGAAATTGAGAAGCAGACCAATTCCTGCTGTTGTAGAAGAGATGAAAAGTATCCCAAACAAAGTACTCATATTCAGAGATCCATCACTTACAATAAATCCAAAATACAGCATAGAGCTTTTCAGGGCAATAAAGCCTTTGAAGAAGAAATGGATCGCAAATGGAAATATTAACTTGCTTGGAAGAGATGAAAAATTTTTGAAAGAAGCAAAGCAGGCGGGGTGCATTGCATGGTTTGTTGGTTTTGAATCAATAAATCCAGCGAGCTTAAAAGAAGCACATAAGATATCAAATAAGGTAGATGAGTATGATGAAGCAATAAGAATGGTTAGAAAACACGGGATGGGAGTCATTGGAGGATTTATTTTTGGATTTGATGCAGACACTCCAGAAATATTTGATTCAACACTGGAGGCAGTTTTAAGCTGGGGAATTGATGCTGCAGAGTTTAACATCCTGACACCATATCCGGGCACACCATTATATGACAGGCTCAATAAAGAAGGAAGAATTTTAACTAAAGATTGGTCAAAATATACGCAGGCTCATGTGGTATATGAGCCAAAAAATATGAGCCCCGAAGAACTTTTGGAAGGAACTAAAGAAGTTATAAGAAAGTTTTATTCAATGAATGAAACAATAAAGAGAATATATAACTCCATCAAGCTTACAAAGTTTGCTCCATATTCATTTGCTCTGCCTACAATAAACATTGCAATGCGCCGTTATTACTGGCGAGAGTTTATACATGGAAACGATGCAGAAAAGCTTCCTCCATACACGTAAATACATTTAAATATGGGTATACATATAAACTTGAAAATGAAAAAGGTTCCTCGGTGGAAAGAAGCAGAATTTGAAGAAATAGAGTATGAACCAACAAGTATAAAAGAGATTTTAATAGAAATGAAAAACATTTGTGAACTAATTGTAGATTTAGCTTATTCCGCAATTCTTTTTAACAGTAAGGAAATAGCTGAAGAAGTGAGATATCTTGAAGTTAGGATGGATAAACTAAACTATCAAATAAGAATTAATGCAATGCTGGCAGCTCGTACAAAAGAAGATGCAGAAAAAATTGCTGGTGTTTTACAGATTGCAGAAGCAGCTGAAACAATTTCAAATGCCGCTGGAGATATGGTCCAACTTCTTTCATATAAATTAACTCATCCGATTCTTCCGAATTTGATTAAAGAATCAGGAGAAGTAATAAAAAAGATGAGCATTGGAGAGAATTCGTCAGCTATCGGAAAAAGCATTGGTGAACTCAAAATATCATCAGAAACAGGAGTAAGGATTCTGGCAATAAGGAGAAAAGACGGGTGGATTTATGGGCCGAGAGGAGATGTAAAGTTGAGAAGAGGAGATGTTATTATTTGCATTGGTCCGGAAGAAGGAATCGAGAATTTCCGTAGGTTGCTAAAAGGAGAAATAGAGGTATTGGAATGAGCGAGAAGGAAGCACAGGAAATGTTGCTCGAACTAAAAGAAAAAGCTGAGCTTATGGTTGATTTGGCTTATTCATCAATAATTTATAACAATAAAGAGTTGGCAGAAGAAGTTTATGAATTAGAAAATCTTGTAGATGAGCTCAATGAAGAGCTAAAAAAACTTGCGGTAAAAGATGCTATAAAAGGAGAATTGGATGTAAACGAGGCCCTTGCAATTATCCAACTTGGTGATTGCTCAGAAGCTATAGCAGATGCAGCAAGTGAAATAGCAGACGTTGAATTAAGAGAAATTGAACTTCATCCTATCATAAAGGAAAGTGTTCTTGAATCTGACGAAGTTTTAATAAAAGTAACTGTCTCACCAGGTTCTATCCTTGTCAACAAAAAGCTTGGAGAAATAAAACTTGCTTCCCATACTGGAATGTGGATTATAGCAATTAAAAGAGGGGAGAAATGGATTTATAACATTGATAAAAATACAATCATAAAAGAAAATGACATACTTTTTGTGAGGGGGACAAGGGAAGGTATGGAACATTTTATTAAAATTGCAGAAGGGAAGGAAAAAGAAATTTAATAAAAACTTTTAAAAGAGTGATTGGAAGATATATTAATAGAATAGATTAACCAATAAAGATTTAAAGGAAATCTCTAGAGCAATATCATGTAGAAAATTTAAATATCGACTAAAGAATGCTATTATAATGAATGTTTTAAGAAAAAACAAAGAAAAAAAAGAGGAACTTAAAAAAGACCTTGGACTATTTGACATATTTTGCATAGCATCAGGGGCGATGATTAGCTCTGGATTATTTATCTTACCTGGATTAGCATATGCAAAAACAGGGCCAGCTGTGATTGTTGCATATTTTGTTGCAAGTCTTTTGGTTATTCCCGCTATGCTTTCTAAAGCAGAGCTTGCCACAGCCATGCCAAAGGCGGGCGGCACATATTTTTACATAGATCGAAGTATGGGGCCCGGAATGGGAACAATTGGTGGATTTGCTGCATGGTTTTCTCTGGCTCTTAAAAGCGCTTTTGCATTGCTAGGAATAGGTGCATTTGCTCTATTGCTTAATCCAGGTTTTACCGAGATACAAATAAAACTTATTGCTGTTCTATTTTGTATAATTTTTACTATCGTTAATCTTATCGGGGTTAAGCATACTGGGAGAATTCAAATATTTTTGGTTGCTGGTCTTCTATCGCTACTCGCCTTTTATATTATAGTAGGAATTTTTCATGTCGAATTATCTAAATTCACTCCTTTTGCACCTTTAGGCTTAAGCTCCATTTTTGCAACAGCAGGTTTTGTTTTCATTTCTTATGGAGGATTGACAAAGGTTTGTAGTGTTGCAGAAGAGTGTAAGGATCCCGGGCGCACTCTTCCGTTAGGAATGTTTCTTGCTTGGGCTGTTGTCTCTCTACTCTATGCTATGGTTATTTTCGTGACAGTAGGAATAGTAGAACCGAGCCAACTACAAAATTCTCTCACACCAATTTCTCTTGGAGCCGGAGTTTTTATGGGTAAAATTGGTGTAGCAATAATGGCGATTGCCGCAATTTTAGCATTTATTTCAACAGCTAACGCTGGCTTACTGGCAGCATCTCGTAATCCAATGGCCATGGGAAAGGACGATCTCCTACCCCGTTTTTTTGCAAGAGTTTCCAAATATGGTACTCCAAATTTTTCCATACTTTTTACCTCTATTTTCATGATTTTTGTTATTTTATTTTTGGATTTGGAAGGTCTTGTTAAAACAGCCTCAGCCATGAAACTTCTCTTGTTCATGTTTGTTACTCTTTCTGTCATTATTATGAGGGAAAGTAAAATAAGACATTATCAACCTAAATTTCGCAGCCGTTTCTATCCATGGATTCATATAGTAGGAATTGCTGGATATGGAATTATCATCTTTGAAATGGGAATCGTACCGCTTCTCACAATGGGTATTTTCATCATTTTTGGATTGTGTTGGTATTTGATTTATGCCAGACCTAAGATAAAGAGAGAATATGCTCTTCTGCATGTAATTGAAAGAATTACTGGCATAGAATCAACTGGCTATCTGATAGATGAAGAATTAAGAGAAATATTGATAGAAAGAGATGATGTTACTGAAAAAAGGTTTGAAGAAATAATAAAAAAATGTCTCATCTTGGATATCGACAAAATGTTACCACCTGATGAATTCACTAGACTATTGGCACACAAACTGGCAGAGGAAATAGATGCGGATGAGGAGGAACTATGTAAATCATTTATGAAGAGAGAAAAAGATTCAAATATGGTTATATATCCCGGTATAGCCATTTTCTCACTTATCATTAAAGGGAGAAACAAATTTGATATCATTTTAGTTAGAAATAAAAAGGGAATTATATTTTCTGATGATATGCCACCTATACATGCTCTCTTTGTTATCGTCTCTTCACCCGATCAGCAGAGTTTTTATTTCCATTCCCTCATGTGGCTGGTTCAAATTTCAGAAGACAAAAATTTTGAGGAAAGATGGTTAAATGCACGAAATAGGAAGGAACTACGGAATATTATCTTATCATCATGGGAAAACCTAAAGCCAAAGGATACAATTTAGAATAAAAGATGTTTAGTAGGTGAATTCAGTACTTCGGAAAGTAAATTTTTTCGGTTAATTTTTAAATGGTTGTTTAAATCCCATCCATCGGAGGGATGGGATGAATGAACAACTAAA
>VBQI01000003.1 GCA_008297865.1 Thermoplasmata archaeon | reverse complement strand
CCCATCCCCTTTTTGCATTTTATCACCTCTAAATGCATGATGGGATGGGGTGCATATTTTTATCGAAAAATTTCGTTAAGTTAACAGCACCCTGTAGAGACTAAAACATTTAAAAACGGAATTGATATTTTGTTGCCGAAAAGTGGTGGAAAAGATGATGACATTGCGCACCTCTGAGTCAGAGGTCTTATCCTCTGTCAGAGGTAATGGGTTGTGGGCTCGTGGTCTAGGGGTTATGACGTCGCCTTGACGAGGCGAAGGTCGGGAGTTCGAATCTCCCCGAGCCCATGATTTATTTATATTGTCAGCATATTGCTTTATGGAAGAATTTACGTATGCGAAAGCTGGGGTAGATATTGATAAAGAAGATAGAGTAGTGAAAGGAATTTTAGAGACTGTTGGATTTGAAGAAGATAAAATAGAGATAAATGGGATAAAACTTGTATTGTGTACAGATGGTGTTGGCTCAAAAGTTATTGTAGCAAATGAAATGAAAAAATGGGATACAGTAGGCATAGATTGTGTTGCAATGAATGTAAATGATGCTTTAGTAATGGGAGCAAGACCGCTTGCTTTCGTTGATTATCTTGCCATTGAGAAAACAGACGAGGAAAGGGCAAAAGAAATTGCAAAAGGACTAAGAAGAGGAGCCGAAGAAGCAGGTATCCCAATAATAGGAGGAGAGACAGCAACCTTGCCAGAAATAATTAGAGGATTTGATCTTGCGGGAACGTGCTTGGGATTAATAGAAAAAGAAATTCCTAAGGAATTGAATGAGGGAGATGCTATTATTGGCATTAGAAGCAATGGTTTGCATTCAAACGGCTATACATTGGCTAGAAAAATTTTTGTAAACAGAGGATATTCTTTCCATGATGAAATAGATGATATTGGTGTAATTGGTTATGAGTTGCTGAAACCAACAAAAATATATGTAAAAGAGATTTTACATCTTTGGAAAAGTATTGAGGTTAAGGGAATAGCTCACATAACTGGAGGTGGGTTGAGGAAAATCAAAAGGATAAGTAAGAGAGTGTGTTTTTGCATAGAGGAACCCATAGAGCCACAGCCAATTTTTAAAGTAATTCAAAAACTTGGTAATGTTAGTGAGAAGGAAATGTATCAAACATTCAATATGGGAATGGGAATGGCTATAATAATCGCAAGAGAATATGTTGATGATGCTTTAGATATGCTAAATAAATATGTTGAGGCAAAGGTTGTTGGGAAGATTAAGAAAGGATATGGAGTAGAAGTGCCAAAACTTGGATTGAAGTATTAGATGCTACATATTTTAATATCTTAGATATGCAATTATGCTTTTTCTCCATTGTTCCATTTTTCCAGGATTCATTATGTTCTTTGGATCTATTGCCTTTTTTATTCTTTCCATTGTTTCAATATCGCCATTAATCCAAGGCGCTTTTGTTATTCCTATGCCATGCTCACCACTTGCTATCCCTCCAAGTTCATGAACTACTTTATATATTTCTTTCACTGCCTCCTCCGCCTTTTTCCAATTTTCTTCTTTCCTTGGATTAATTAAAACCTTTGTATGCAAGTTACCATCGCCCGCATGCCCATAAGCGCCAATCACAATACCATATTTTTTGGCTATTTCCTGAAATTCTTTTATCGCATGAGGTATCTTTGATACAGGCAAGCACATATCATCAGCTAAACTAACAGATATCATGTCCTCACCGTATCTGGAGAGGGACGGTAAAACACCTTTTCTTCCCTTCCATAATTTCAACATTTCTTCTTCATCATCAGTAAATTCTATTTTAGTTGCTTTTTTCCCCAAAATTTCCGCAATTTTCTCAATTTCTTCTCTGACTGTGCATTCCTTTCCATCAACTTCAATAAGCAGAATTGCCTCTGCATCTGGTAAGCCGATGGCCATTGATTTATTTACAGCCTGTATGCATACATTATCCATAATTTCTAAAGCAGATGGAAGAAGACCAGCTGAAATGATATCTGCAACTCCTTCTCCTGCTTTAATTACATTATCAAAAGATGCGAGGGCAACGGCCTTTCTTTCAGGAAGAGGGAAAATGCGAAGTGTTGCTTCTGTTATTATACCAAGTGTGCCTTCGCTCCCTACAATTAACCTTTCGACTTGATAACCTGCTGAATTTTTTAACGTTTTCCCCCCAAATCTTACTCTACCATATGGAAATACAACTTCTAAACCAAGCACATAGTCACGGGTTGCACCATATTTTATTGCTCTTGCCCCAGATGCATTTACTGCAATCATTCCTCCAATTGTACAGACATCGCCACTTCCTGGGGTTGGAGGAAAGAAAAAGCCATATTTTCCCAACTCTTCGTTCAGTTGTGCATAGATAACACCTGGCTCAACAACACAATATAAATCCTCTATTCTCACCTCCTTTATCTTATTCATCCCAGTCATGTCAAGAATTATTCCTCCATGTATTGGCACTGCCTGCCCACACAATGCAGTGCCAGCTCCTCTCGCTACTATAGGTAAGCCATGTTCATTTGCAATTGTAACAACTCTTTCCACTTCCTCGCTATCCTTTGGTCTAATTACAATGTCGGGCGTAGCATGATGAATTGATGCGTCAAAACCATATGCATACAATTCTGCTTTGCTGGTAAAAATTCTGCTTTCGTCAATGAATTCCAATTCCTCCAAAATTTTCTGTTCCATATATGGAAAAGGATCGCATATTTTATTTTTATTGGGTTCTGTGTTTGTATCCCATTTTAATACCTTATATGAGAGATGTAAAAAGAGAGATAAAATGGAAAAAGGCGAAATTGCAAACTAAAGATTATATTAAAAAGATAAGAAAAGAAGATGTAATCAATGCCAAATGGCTTAATATAGAAAGCGATTTTAACCATAAAGTATTCCAACAAGCTAACTTGTCTCTCTATTTCTATCTCGCATTTTCCCGTCAAATTTATTTTCTCTCCATTATCATACCATCCATATATTTTGCCTGGGCATTCATACAATATGAGTTTCTTCCAGTAAAATGATGTAAGATTACTCGTATAAATATGTGGCGTGTTGTTCATTTCCATAAAAAGGTTAAGTTTCCCCTCTCCTTCTGCAACTACTTTTATTTTCGTTGGGATATAAGTTCCTTCGACAAATATTCCGTCAATATACTCATAACTTATTTTTCCAAATTCTATGGTTTTTTCTCCATTGAAAAGATAGAGTATGCAGAATGGAATTTCATTCAACCAGAATGGAGTAGCTCCATAAAAAATATTCCATCCATTATCAAAGTTTGCCCATGCCCAGTCATAACTGAAAGGGTTATCTGAAGAAATGGTAATTGAATTGAAGGAAACGCTTTTATTTTTCCACCACCATTTTAAAAGTTTGGCATAGCCCAAAATTGTTTCAAATGATGCATTCCTTAATGGATTGTTATAGCTCCAATTACCCCATACATGCTCGTAATATGCAACGCCTGTAAATTCTTCTTTTTTTCCTTCCAACTGCAACCAACCCCATGCTTTACAGCGAGGAATGAAAAGATATCTGTAATATCCTAAACCAACTGGCAAAATTCCGCCTGCGCCTTCTGCCACAAAATGTGGCTCCCCCTCTGCTTCAATATACATCTCTACAATCACACCTTTATTTTCTAAATGTATAGTGTAATGCGGATATTCACCTTTCATCCATGATTTTTTGAAGGATAAATTTAAACTATCCTTAGAATGTTTCAATTCATTAATAGGTGCATTATAACATCCTAAATCGTACATCCTTTTTTCATCTAAATTAAAGAGTGTGAAAAAGAGGTTAGATGCGGGAGTTTCTTTCTCGTATTCAAATGATGCTGTAATACTATAATTTTTATTTGTGTCATTTGTCCTTATAAAAGCATCAACATTCCACCATTCTCTTATACAATTATGACTTCCATCATCCGACGGAATAGGAGTAAATGGAAAAGTAAGTGCCAATATAGCAAGCACCATTATTTTTTGCATAAATAAAAATGGATGAGATAATAAATTTTTTACCTCTACAAGCTTTTCCTGACCCACACCCCCTTGTTTCCACTGGAAAGTTTATATTTGTATGCGTTTTTGTTATGTGTGATAACAATACTTGATGGCTTTGTCGATGAGCCTTCCTGCCTAGGTGTGCCCCCTTTTATCTCGCCATATGCAAGATATATTGCAGGAGCAATAAAAGATGCTGGAGAAGATTACGAATATATTACTATTGAGGAATGGAGGGGCGGGAGAAAGATCAAAGGAAACATTTTACTGATTCTGGCTGGAGCCATTGTCCCTGGAAAGTATCTGAGGGGGATGCCCATATCCTTTAAAGAATTCGTGGAAATCTGTTCTAAATTTAAAGGAATAAAAATTCTTGGTGGGGCATGCGCAAAATTTGGCTTTGGTCAAGGTGGTGGAAAAAAATTGTTAGATGGAAGGAAATACGTTGATTTTGTCGCCGAGGGAGATATTGATGCTTTTATTTATGATTTCATTAATGGAGAAATTGCTCAAAGGAAGAGAAAAGTAAATGAGTGGAGGAGATGGTGTATTTTGGGAGTAGAAATTGTTAAACAGCACCCTGATTTTCCTCATGCTTTAATAGCAGAAATCGAAACATATAGGGGTTGTATAAGATGGTTTAATGGTGGTTGCAGTTTCTGTATCGAACCATCTTTTGGCAGACCTTTAATGAGAGACGAGGAAGACATTATAAAAGAAATTAGGGAATTAAGGAGGTTAGGTGTAGCTCACTTTAGACTGGGCTGCCAATCTTGTTTTTTCTCCTATAAAGCAAAGGGGATTGGAAAAAGCGAGGTGCCAATGCCCAATGTTGATGCTATAAAAAGATTGCTCGAAGGAATATCAAAACTTAATCCCGCTGTCTTGCATATAGATAATGTAAATCCTGCAGTGGTAGCAGAATGGGAAAACGAAAGCTCAAAAATTGCTGAGTTAATTGTCAAATACTGCACGCCTGGCAACACCGCCGCCTTAGGCATGGAGAGTGCTGATAAAGAAGTCATTAGAAGAAATAACCTAAATTCATCACCGGAACAAGTAATGAGAGCGATTGAGATAATAAATGAGATTGGAGCTGAAAGAGGCGACAATGGGATGCCCCTTTTCCTTCCTGGCATAAACATACTTTGTGGGTTAAGAGGAGAGAATAGGAGAACCTATGAAATTAACTATAGGTTTTTGAAAAAGATTTTCGAAAAAGGCTATTTGTTGAGAAGAATAAACATCAGACAGGTTGTATATTTGAAGGGATGGAGAGAGAAAATCGATAAAAAAGTTTTTTTAAAATTTAAAAGAAGGATAAATGAGGAAATAAATAAACCAATGCTACAGAAAATTTTACCAAGAGAAACAATACTTAGAGATGTTTATCTCGAAATTCATATAGGAAAAAAGACATATGGAAGACAAATTGGCTCATATCCAATTTTAGTATGTTTACCATATAAAACGAGTTTAAATAAGTTTGTTGATGTTAAAATTTTAAAGCAATTTTACAGAAGTGTTCTTGCTATTGAATATCCAGTTAACCTCAATAAAGCAAGTTTTAATGTTTTGAAAAATATCCCAAATGTTGGAGAAAAAAGAGCTGCATTTATAATAAGGCACAGACCATATAAAAATTACAAGGATATTAAAAAATTTATGGGAGAATTAGCCGATCAATTACTTAAATGGATTAAGATATAAGTTGACTTAAATGGATTATTTCTAACTCAACAAAATTTTCTAACAAATCTTTTAATCCTTTTATATGCCCTTCTCCCACAATAGCAACAATCTTATCATATTTTTTAGCATAATTTTTCAAATTTTCAGCCATATATTCATTCCGTTCATCAATTAATATTTTCTTAATTTCTGGAAAATGTTTCTCTAACTCCTCCGTAAATTCATCTGATTTGAATTCTTTTATTTTTTTCTCTATTTCTCCTTTTCTATAAAAAATTGATAAAAAAGATGATAAAATTATCATAATTTTTTTCTTTAAGGACATAGCCCTCCATAGTTTGTCCATTACTCTTCTCGAATTCATATCTATATAAATGATGGGAATATCGAGTTCTTTAGCTATCTCTATAGATGACAGCATCTCTTTCCCTGTTTCCACACCAAATTTGCGGGCAATCAGGTTTTGTACCTTTGCAAGCAATGAATAGAAAAATGGTGCCCGCCCTTTTTTTCTATGAATCAAAGCATTTGCTCTTTCAACATCTAATTCCAAGGCGATGGCATCTGGCATTTCCTTCCTGACAATATCTTTTATTTGTTTATCCAGGTTAAACACATGCCCGATGCCCACCAAAACTATTTTACTATCCATTCTGCAAGTTCCTCAATACCTTTTCTGTTTTTGGCATCTGTTAAAAAAACTTTTTTGGGCGATATTCTTTTAATATCATCTAGTAATCTATCAACACTTGCATCTATATATGGAGCTAAATCTATCTTATTTATAACTATAAAGTCTGCTATTTGAAAAATTAGTGGATGCTTTCTCACCATATCATCTCCCTCTGTTATTGAAATTATTACTCCTCTTTTATGACTGCCGAGTTCAAAGTCAGCTGGACAAACAAGATTGCCGATATTTTCTATGAAGAGGTAATCAATGTTGTCTAAATCTAAATTTTCTATAGCATGTTCTATGAGATGGGCGTCAAGGTGGCATTCCTTGCCTGTGTTAACATTTACCACTGAAACACCGTATTTCTTAATTCTTTTATAATCATCATCACCACTCACATCTCCAACAATAACCCCTATTCTATACCCCTTCAATATTTCAATTAGTCTTTCAATAATAAGAGTTTTTCCTGATCCGATTGATCCCATAAAATCAATTGCCTTCACTCCTTTTCTATCAAAAATTTCTCTAATTTTTTTAGCAATTTCTCTATTTGCTTCATATATGTCTTTACCGATCGATAAGTCTATTTTATGCATGTTTTGGCTAAACAAAAAATGCTTAAAAATCTTCCTTTCTAATTCTCACAGCATCTATAAGCCCATGAGCATAGTTTATACAACCGAAGGCAGTAAAAAAATCTTTTTTCTTTAAATAATATTTAGCATCTTCATAATATCTTGTAGCCATGTCAACGATTTTTTCATCCTCTATTTCCTCAATATTTCTCTCAAACAAATCAATATCTTTTTTTATTCTTTTTTCAATATCCAAGCACCCTCACCTCCCCACCCAATTTTCTACACTTACCCATTATTTTCTCCCTCAGTCTCTCGCTGCAATCGACCCTTATTCTTGTGAAACCATTAGAAGAAAAATCAATAACGTCTGTATTTTCATAAAGCCAAGAAATGAAAGAATTCGCATCGTTTGGGAGAACAATTTCTAGATGAGAAATCTTTGGCAAATTTTTATACAATTCATTCAAAAGACTCTCCATATTTTCCCCAGTTTTGGCTGAGATTGGTATACATCTTCTTTCTAAAATTTCTTCTAAAATTCTTCTCTTTTTGTCTACTTCATTATCATTTATCAAATCAATTTTATTTAGTGCAACAACAATGTTTGTATCTCTCTTTATATGGTAAATTTCTTTCAAAGCGGTAAATATTTTATCTTTCAAAGTTTCTACATCATCTGTTATGTCTGCAAGTAAAATTATGGCATCAGCAAGTGCTATTTCCTCAAGAGTAGAATGAAAAGCATCAATGAGCCAATGGGGTAAATCTTTAATAAATCCAACAGTATCTGTCAAGAGTATAGGAATATTATCTTTCCTGTTTATCCTCATTGTTTTTGTTGATAGAGTTGAAAATAACTTTTCCTCTACGACAACATTTGCATCGGTTAAGAAATTAAGTAAAGAACTTTTCCCAGCATTTGTGTATCCTGCTATTGACACCAAATAGAAACCTCTCTCTTTTCTTGCCATTCTTTTTAATGCCCGCTCTTCTTCTATTTTTCTTAACTCCTCTTTTATTTTTTTCATTTGTCTTTTCATCATCTCATAATAGTCTGCAACAACATATTCTCCCCCACCGAGAAAGCCTGGTCTTTCTCCCTCTTTAATTCTATGAAATAATTCTCTCACAAAAGGTCTTTCGTATCTCAACTTTGCCAATTGAACTTGCAATTTTGCCTCCCTCCTTTTTGCCCTACTTGCAAAAATTTCTAAAATCAATCTTATACGATCATAGACTATAATCCCTAAGTTTTTTTCCAAATTGTACCACTGGGAAGGACGCAGGGAATCATTTACAAAAGCAATAGAGATATTATTCTCACAGACATATTCCTTTATTTCTTTCAATTTCCCTTCTCCAATATAGCATGGTGTTGTCCCTTCTCTTTTCTGAACAAATATTTTTTTTATTTTATATCCTAAGGATTTCGCCAGCAAAAGCAATTCTTGCACATCTTCTTTTATGGAAATGATAATGCCTTCCACAACTATCTAATTACATTCTACAATATAAACTTTCCAGTGGAAACAAGGGGGTGTGGGTCAGGAAAATTGCATTATGCTCGCCATTAAATTTTTCAGATTGACTACTATTGCTTTTGCAGGGTCAGGTATTAGATTCATGGTTTTTTGATAATTTGTTTGACGTTGCCAAGCAGAGGCGTTTAGCAATAAAACATCCCTGTATAATTCAACTGCAGTTACATGTACATGCCCAGTGACAAAAATATCGGGAATAATATCTATAATCATATAATCTTCCCTTTCAGGTGCAAGAGGAGAAATTCCTCCATATGAAGGCGCCATATGCCTCCTTTTTAACATTTCCCTCATTATTTTGGTTGGATTGTTTTGATTAAGCCCGGGAATATTGGAGGCGAAATCTTGAATAGACTGGCCGTGATAAGAAAGGATAATTACACCATCAATTTCAAGATAGCATGGATTCCCCACAAAAATTGCGTTTAAATTGGAAAAAATATTCTTTACTTCTTCCTCAAAGGAGGGTTGTGGCAAAGGAGGACGAACTGCATCATGATTGCCTGGTTGAATAATCAATTTTATATGTTCTGGCATACCCGAAAGTTTTTCTGCAAGTTTTTCATATTGCTCATATACATCAACTATTTCCAAATCATTTTCCTGCCCAGGATATATTCCTATCCCTTCAACCAGATCACCAGAAATTATTGCATATTCTATCTTTTTGGCAACTTCTTTCTGTCTTTCATTCCCATTTTTTCCGTTTAACCACTTTATAAGCCGATCCCATTCCTTTTCTAAAAAATTTTTGCTACCAACGTGAATATCTGAAAGAAAGAGTACATATTTTTCTTCAGAACTAAAATTTCTTTGTCTTCTTACTGGAATTTCGGGCCTGACAACACTTTTTGCAATGAACAACTCATTTGTTTTCTTTCCCACAATTCCTATTACCTCATCATTAATAAGAGAAGAATCTATTTCAGAAGGGACATATACGGGGATTATGTCATCATAGTCTTCTAATTCTATTATAGTTCCATTTTTTACCTTCCTTACATCTCTTACAATTCCAATAATTGATACTTCATCTCTCACTTTCAAAGCTTTTTTAATAGGTACTGCATTTCTCATTTCTTGCCTTTTCTTCACCATCTCGCTCAACCTTTCGTACCTGTTTTTAAAAAGACACACAAAATCTTTTACATCGCCCCCACATGTGCTATTTCCTGTTATATCCCTCAATATAACAAATTTCCTTTTTTTGATTCTCTCTTTTCCTCTCTTTTCTTCTTTCCTTTCTAATAACTTTTGTAGATCCCAGAGAGAAATTATAAAAGGTTTTTCTGTCAATTTTCCAAAAATTTTTTTGCAGGTTTCCATTCCACCACTATTTATTAAAAATTCAACTGCATCTGGTTGAATCAGAATGCCTTGCTTTTGGAAGAAGTCAACAATAGCTCGCCGTTCATCCATTTTAGCCGGCGCAGAAACGCCACAGGTGGACGCAAACAACAGACACCGATTGCCCCAACATTTTCCTCAGTCCCGCACCCCTCTGAGCACCGGCAGTCCTCGGCTGGACCGCTCCCTTCCGGGCCTAATCCTCTGGCCGAGGCGAAGGCATAATCGCCAACTCTCCAGCTGGCGTACATGCCACCTCCAGCCCCAGAGGACGAGACATCATCGTCCAATGCTGGATCGGTGCCTGTTATTTGCGCCGCCCTGACGGCTTCGGCTCCAGCAAAGGCGATTTCTGGTTACAGGGGACGCCTAACCCCCCAGCCTATTCTGCGCCTATAGCCAAAATTAAAATGCATGTGGTTAATAAATTTATGGCTTTTTGAGCAGTAAATACTGGTTTCTGAAGAGGCGATAAAATATCCATATAACTGTTGCTGTTAAAAAAGCAACATCCCTCGCAAACCGCCAAAAATATTTCTCATAAATACCTATATTTCCATTGCAATGACTTGCTTCGTAGCCTGCCATGTAAACATCTTTTGCCATGTATACATTTGCTATTACAAAAATTGCTATTACAATGATGTCAATATAGAAAAGCCATCTCTGCCACTTTTTTTCCATAAAGTAAAATTGGAAACAAATATAAAAGCTTACTCACTCACCCTTATTATTTTTCCCCCGCAAACCGGACATTGAGGAAGGGCTTTTTTAAATTTTCTACCACAAGATTTGCATTTAAATTCCCAGTATAGTTTCTTTTTTATTCCTTCTTCAACAACTGATTTATATGCTATACCCATTTCTTCTGCAACATTTTGCATTGAATAGTCATCTGTGAGGAGGGTTGCTTTTAGCGAGTATGCCAGTGCAATGACATCTATATCAACATCAGATAAATTTACAATATCTCCAGTTTTTTCAGCCATCTCAATAACTTTTTTTACTGCTTCCTCTGCTGGAGAAATTATTTTCATTCCAATACTCTTCGTATATTCTAATAATCTCCAGGAATGACCCTTTGGTTTTATTTCTTCCAAAACTTTTGGCGAGGTAGCTATCTCACTCCCAAAAAATTTGCCCGAAAGTATGGCAGAGGTATCTAGTACATACACAATTAGTAACACTTTAAAAATATATATGTGTAATCCATTTTCCATGATGAACCCCCATCTTCCAATGAAGGGGAGAATTGTTAAATGCATTACATATTCTCAAGATAAAAAACTTTTTAGAATTGAAGCAAACATTGATTTTATTCCAGGGCAGTTTGTTGAAATATCTATAGCAGGGGTAGGAGAATTTCCTGTTTCAATATGTTCGGCCCCTCATGAAAAAAATTTTTTTGAAATATGTGTAAAAAAAGTTGGGAGGGCAACATCCTATCTTTTTAGTATGGAAGAAGGGGCTTTTATAGGTTACAGAGGACCATTCGGAAATGGATTTCCAATAGAAAAACTCAAAGGCGAGGATATTCTAATAATTGCTGGAGGAATAGGAATTTTACCTCTAAGGAGTTTTATAAAGGAAATAATTCATGAAAAAGATTATGGGAAAATAAAAATCCTATATGGCGCCAAAGAGCCACCTGCTATGCTTTTTAGAGATGAATTAAATGAATGGAGAAAGAAGGCGGAAATAACTGAAGTTTTCGAAAGAGGGAGTGAAAAACAGGGGTTGGTGAGTGATGTAATAGCAGAAGTAGAGATACAAGGAAATGAATATGCTTTGATATGTGGGCCAAATGCAATGTTTAATCCGGTGGTAAAAAAACTAATTGAAAAGGGAATTGAAGAGGAGAGAATATTTTTATCAGTGGAAAGGAGAATGAAATGCGGTATAGGAAAATGTGGGCATTGTGTATTTGGCGGAAGCTATTATACATGTACTGATGGCCCCGTCTTTTCATATGCTGATTACAAGCACGCTATACTGTAGCAAGCAAACGATAAATAAGAGTTCCCATTTTCCATTCAAATGCTTCCTATAATTTATAAGCAAATTCCTGTTGCAATAGATGGGGAAAAATGTTCAAAATGCAGAATATGTGTTTCGTTATGTGAATGCTTTAGTTATAATGGGAGCAGTATAGAGGTAAATACCACTTCCTGTAAGGGATGTGGCATCTGCATTGCTTCCTGTCCTTCTTCCGCAATATATCATGTATATGATGATGCATTTTTTTATGAATTTTTTGAGAAAGAGGAAGCGAGAAAATTTGAATGTGATACCTGTAGCTATGAATACATGGAGGAAGAAGGCAAGCTGATTTTCTGTGAAAAAAGGTTTGACATGGGGAAAGCCGTGGAAGCAATATCGAATGGAAAAGATGTTATAGTTAAAAAATGCCTTTTTTCAGAGGAAAAAATTGAAGGCAAAAGCAGAAAATTGGCAATGGTGGCAGAGCTTCTGAAAGCATTTAAAATGGAAGACAAGCTTAAGGTGAAATAATGCTTGATAAAATAATAAATGAATCAAAAGCCTACTATTGTGTTGAATGCAGGAAATGTAGCTCAGCTTGCCCTGTAACAAGAGTTTATGGAAAATTTTCTCCTGCAAGTATTGTTGAGAGGGCGTTAATAGGCATAGATGATGAAATTCTTAAATCGCTGGATATATGGAAATGTTTGAGTTGTGGAATATGCGAAGAAGTTTGTCCATCTGGGGTTGAATTTTTAAATTTCATCAGGAAAACACGCAATTTGGCAAGGAAAGAGAATAACGTAGGCATATATGCCCATGAAGGAATTTTTGAAAGCTTACAAAAATTGATGCTTTCTAATGAATTTAATGCAAGTGAATGGCTTCAAGGCTTAGATGTTGGCGAGGATGATACGCTTTATTTTGCAGGCTGTCTGCCGTTCTATGACATCATCTTTAAAGATATAGGAATTAAAAGCACAAATATTGGAATAAGCACAATAAAAATTTTGAATTCAGCCGGCATAAAGCCTGCAGTAATGCAGTTATGTTGCGGACACGATGCCTTATGGAATGGCAACGTTAAGCTTTTTAAAGAACTTGCCAAAAAAAATGTGAAGGAAATAAAAGAAATGAAGATTAAGAGAATAATCTTTTCATGTCCAGAGTGTTACAGAACATTTAAGTTTGATTATCCGAAATTGGACGTGGAAATGATGCATATCTCAGAATTTTTAGAAAAGGAAGAAATTGAGTGGAATGGAAAGGAAGATGAAAAAACATATACATATCATGATTCATGCAGACTTGGGAGGCATCTCGGAATATATGATGAGCCAAGAAATGTGCTTAAAAAAGTTGGAATAGAGGTAAAGGAAATGGAACATAATAGGGAGATGGCGTTATGCTGTGGAACATCTGCCTGGATGTGCTGTGACTGGAAGGCGGAGGAAATGAGGAAAGAAAGGCTTAAGGAAGCCTCAGATATAGCAGATGTTTTGATAACTTCATGTCCAAAATGCCAGATTCATTTTCGATGCACGCTTTCCCATGAAGGGCATGATATTGAGGTAAAAGACTTTGCTGAAGTTGTTGCTGAAAGGATAAAATGAAAGGAGTATTGGTAATAGGTGGTGGAGTAGCTGGCATACAAGCAGCGCTGGATTTGGCAGATAGGGGTATCCACGTTTATCTGGTAGAGAAAGAGCCAAGCATTGGGGGAAGAATGGCATTGCTTGATAAAACAATGTCTACTAACGACTGCAGTATATGCATTCTTGCTCCAAAAATGAATGAATGCTTTTCTCATCCGAATATAGAAGTGCTTGAATATTCTGAAGTTATAGGTGTGGAAGGAAAAGCAGGGAATTTCAAAGTTAAAGTAAAAAGGAAGGCAAAATATGTTGATGCAACAAAATGCACAGGATGTGGAGATTGCATGGAGAAATGTCCAACAGAAATACCAAATGAATATAATAGCTATTTAGATAAAAGGAAGGCAATATTCCTTCCATTTCCTCAAGCTGTTCCGAGAAAGGCTACCATAGATGAAAGATATTGTTTAAAACTAACTAAAAATAGATGCGGACTCTGCCAGAAAATTTGCAAGGCTGAAGCAATAGATTACAATCAGAAAGATAAAATTATAGAGCTTAATGTTGCTTCAATTATTGTAGCCATAGGCTCATCGTTATACGAGCCAAAAGACCTTGTAGAATATGGCTATGGAAGATATGCCAATGTGCATACATGGATGGAGTATGAAAGGCTAATAAATGCAGCAGGTCCAACCCACGGGCATCTAAAATGTGCTCCAGACGGAAGGAGACCAAAAAAGATAGCATTCATACAATGTGTTGGCTCCAGAGACGTGAAGCGATGCCAGTGGTGCTCTTCTGTGTGCTGTATGGTTTCAATAAAAAGTGCAATGCTTGCCAACGAGCATTATGGCGATTTAGAATCATATATATTTTATTCAGATTTGAGGGTTTTCAGCAAAAGATTTTATGAATATAGCAAGCGAGGGGAGAGAGATTATAAAATTACATATATTCATGCACGTCCTGGAGAAATTAAAGAAGATAAGAGAACAAAAAATCTGATTATATATTATGAAGATGAGAATGAGGGAAAAGTGAAGGAACTTGAAGTAGAGATGGTTATTTTAGCCACGCCAATAATGCCAGCAAAAGATGTGAAGCAACTTGCAGAAATTCTTGGAATAGAAACAAACGAATATGGTTTCATAAAAGTCAAGGATTATGTATTTCATCCAGTGGAGACAACGAGAGAGGGAATATTTGTGGCAGGATGTTGTGAGCGCCCTAAGGACATTACTGAAAGTGTTGTGCAGGCGAGTGCGGCAGCAGCAAAAGCTGCCGAAATAGCTGGATTGGTGGAGGGATAAAAATGGCTTTGAGGATAGGCGTCTTTGTTTGCGATTGCGGAACCAATATTGCAGGCTTTTTGGATGTGCCAAAGGTATGTGAGTATGCAAAAACTTTGCCTGACGTTGTATATGTAAAAGAAAATATGTATACATGTTCAAATGCTGGAATACAAGAAATAATGGATGCCATTAAAAAACACAAGCTTAACAGAGTTGTAGTTGCAGCATGCACACCTCGCACCCACGAAGCTTTATTTAGGAAGGCTTGTGAAGATGCAGGCTTGAATAAATTTCTTTTTGAATTTGTTAACATAAGAGATCAATGCTCGTGGGTTCATCAGAAAGAAAGGGAGAAGGCAACAGAAAAAGCCAAAGATTTGGTTAGAATGGGTGTTGCAAGAGCAAGATTGCTTGAACCCTTAAAAGAAATAAAGATAGATGTGGAGAAAAAAAGCTTGGTTATTGGAGGGGGCATTGCTGGCATGACTGCAGCTCTTTCTCTTGCAGAGCAGGGTTTTGAAGTCTATTTAGTTGAAAAAGAAAATAGGCTTGGAGGGCTTTTAAATTATATTAACCAGATTTATCCTTCCGATGCCAATGCTCAGCAATTTCTGGAGGAAATTGTTAAAAGAGTTGAGAAGAAAAAAAAGATACATGTCTTGTTGAATAGCGAGGTTGAAAGCGTTGATGGCTACATAGGAAACTTTAATGTTAGGATAAGGCAGAAGAAAGAATCAAAAGAAATAAAAGTTGGAACAATCATTGTCGCCATAGGGGCAAAACCATATGAACCAATGCACATGTACAACTATGATGAATATGAGAATGTCATCACTCAATTCGAGCTCGAAAAAATTCTTAAGGAGAAAGGAAAAATAGATGCTGAAAGCGTTGTTTTCATTCAATGTGTAGGTGGGAGGGGGGAGAGAGTAAGATATTGTTCTCGCATATGCTGTATGAATTCAATAAAGAATGCCCGCATAATTAAGAAAATGATGCCTAACGCCAATGTTTACATCATACATAAGGGAATGCAAACATATGGCACAGAATATGAAGAATATTGCAGAAAGGCAAGAGAAGAAGGTGTGCGTTTCATAAGGGTAAGAGATGCTGTTCCGACAGTGACATCGCTGGAGAAGAAGGATGGAAGAATTGCTGTAGGCTTTTATCATCCCGGGCTAAGGAGGAAAGTTGAAATTCAAGCTGACTTAGTTGTATTATCAACGCCTTTAATTCAAAGAGAAGATGCAAAGAGAATTTCCCAAATGCTTAAAGTGCCATTGGGACAGGATGGCTTTTTCTTTGAAGCACATGTAAAGCTACGCCCCGTTGATTTTGCAACAGATGGCATATATATGGCGGGCTCATGCAGGGCGCCTGCAAGCATCGATGAATGCATAATGCAAGCGTTGGCAGCTGCCAGCAGGGCAGCAATTCCAATGGCGAAGGGATATGTTGAGGCAGAGCCATTAATGCCTTTAATTGATGAAAGTAAGTGCATGGGATGTGGCGTTTGCGTTGAAGTCTGCCCATATGGGGCAATGAAAATTGTTGAAAAAAATGGGAAAAAGGTGGCAGAGAATATTCCAGCAGCATGCAAAGGATGTGGAGCTTGTGGGGCGTCGTGCATTCATAAGGCTATAAAAATGCATCATTTTGCAGATGAACAAATTATGGCGCAAATAGAGGAGGCGATATAATGAGCAATACGAGCAATATGACAGAGCCGAAAATTGTTGCTATCCTCTGCAACTGGTGCAGTTATGCTGGCGCAGACCTGGCAGGAGTGAATAGATTTCAGTATCCTCCTACAATAAGAATAATAAGAGTAATGTGTTCAACTCGTGTGGAGCCCTCTTTTGTTTTAAAAGCATTTTTAAGAGGAGCAGATGGCGTTCTGGTGGGGGGCTGTCATCTTGGAGATTGCCATTATGTTACAGGAAATTATTATACCATGGGCAAAGTAAATATGGCAAAAAGATTGCTAAGGCATGCAGGCATAGATGAAAGAAGGCTTCGCCTTGAATGGGTGTCTGCTTCTGAAGGAGAGAGATTTGCAAACATTGTGACAGAATTTACAGAAGAGTTAAAAGAGCTTGGTCCCCTTCCTGAAGAACAGAAAAATAGCTTGGCTTTGAAAGCTGCATATAATATTTCATTTAGCCCACGGATAAGAATTATTGCAACAAAGGAGAGAATGCTTACTACGGAAGGAAACAGATATGGGGAGATTTTCACATCACATGAAATGGAAAGACTTGCAAATGCAATTGTATATGATGAACTTAATGAAGAAATGATTCGCCTCCTTATCAAGGAAAAGATGCTTACATTAGAAGAGATTGCAAAAGAAATTGGGTTGAGAGAAGAAATTGTTTTCCGCTACCTCATGGATTTTCTATACAGGCAGGAAGCTACGTTTAAGGAAGAGAATGGGAAAATTTACTATCGTTATGAAGGAAAAAAGGAGAAGAAGGTAGAGCCTTTCATTGTTGGATATGGCGATGGCAACGGTGGCGAAGGAATAGCATTTATTGGAAGCGGTGTAGCAAACTTAAAAAAGGCGATGGAATATGCAGAGAAAGGCGAGGAAGTTTTTGTAATAGAGAGATTTCCTTCAATCAATATGAATGTAATAAGAAAACACGTCTCCTCTCTCAATGATGAAATAGATTTTCAGAAATTCAGGAAAATGGTTGAAGAAGAAAAGATAAAGCTGATTACTAATGCTTATGTAAAGGAGATATCAAACAGAACACTTAAAATAATAAGATATCCAACAAGGATAAGCAATGCCTGCAATAATTGCAACATCTGCTATGAAGTCTGCCCCATCAAAATAGTTGACAGAGAAAGAAGTTTATTTTCAAGAAAGGCTGTTTATGGAAGAGACGGCGTTCCTTCCACCTATTTTCTGGAAAAGGAAACGCCATTCTGCCAGACAGGATGTCCTGCTCATGTAGATGTGCGCAGTTACGTTGCAAAAATTGCTGAAGGAAAGTTTAAGGAATCTGTTGAAATAATAAGAGAACGCCTTCCACTGCCTGCCGTGCTGGGAAGAGTATGCCCGCATCCTTGCGAGCAAATGTGTAAGAGGAGCAAAATAGAGAAGCCAATTTCAATAAGGTTACTTAAAAGATTTGTTGCAGATTGGGAATGGGAAAAGGAAGGAAAAATTGATTTAGGAAAAATGCCTTCTAATGAGAATAATAAGCATAAGGTTGCAGTCATTGGTTCTGGGCCTGCTGGCCTGACAGTTGCATATGAACTTGCAAGAAAAGGCTATAAAGTTACAATTTTCGATGCCCTTCCAGTTGCTGGGGGAATGCTTGCTGTAGGTATACCTCCATACCGTCTCCCAAATGATGTTCTTGAAAGAGAAATAAATGCAATTCTGGAAATGGGGGTTGAGCTTAAACTCAACACTACTGTAGGGAAAGATATATCTTTTGAAGAACTTAGGAAAAACTATGATGCAGTTTTTATTGGTGTTGGAGCCCATAAAAGCAAAAAGCTAAATATTGAAGGAGAAGAGCTTAATGGCGTAATCCCGGGTGTTGACTTTCTGAGAGAAGTTAATATATCGCCAGAGACAGTTAGAGCAGTTTTTACTGGAAGAAAAGTTGTTGTTATTGGTGGAGGAGATGTTGCCATAGACGCTGCAAGATGCGCTATCCGCTTGGGGAGTGAGGAAGTGACCATCTTATATAGGCGAAGTAGAAAGGAAATGCCTGCTCGCGAGGAGGAAATAAAATTTGCTGAGGAAGAAGGAGTGACCATCCGCTATTTAGTTTCGCCAGTTAAAATTGTTGGAGATGAAAGAGTTAAAGGTGTGGAATGTATTGAGATGGAACTTGGAGAGCCAGATGAGAGTGGGAGGAGGAAGCCAATACCAAAGAAAGGAAGTGAATTTTTCATTGAAGCAGATACTGTTATCTCTGCCATTGGACAATATCCAGATTTATCATTCCTGCCAAATGAAATTAAGAAAACAAAATGGGGGACCATAGTCGTGGACACCAATACAGCTGCCACATCTATGTCTGGAGTTTTTGCTGGAGGAGATGCAGTTGTCGGGCCATCTATAGTAATTGAAGCAGTTGCATGGGGAAGGAGAGCAGCTTATGGCATAGATGCTTACATTCATGGAAAGGAAGTTTCCTTTGACCCTGTAGAGGAAGATGTAAACAGGCTTATTGCCTACAGGGAGGATATAGAAAATCTGAAGAGAAATGTTGTTTTATCTGGAGTGGAGGAGGAAGAAAGGAAAGAAGTTGAGCTGATTCCCATAGATGAAAGGCTCTCCACTTTTAAAGAAGTAGAAAAAGGTTTCAGCGAGAAGGATGCAGTTGAAGAAGCAAAAAGATGCCTTAGCTGTAGAGAATGTATAGGGTGTGGTATATGCGGAAATGAATGTCCGCAGAATGCTATTGATTACAATGAAAAAGAAAAGGAAATAGAGATAAAAGCGAAAGAGATCCATGTTGATCCAGAGATATATTTTGAAAGTGGAGGTAACGAGCATAACGAGCATAACAAACATAACGAGCATAATGCACATATCAACCTCTTTGAGCTGGAAGACATGCTCAGCTTAGGCATAGTAACTACGCCAGACGGAAAGAAGCCAGAAAAAGTTGTATTTATTTCAGATGGTAAAAATAAGTATATAGAAAGGCTTATGGAAGAGCTGAAGAAGAAGGGCGTGAAGAGTGAAGTAACGAAGGTAAGTGGAAATGGGGCACTTATCGTAAACTGCAAATTTAAAGAGAGTGAATATTACAAAAAATTAAAGAGAAGGAAATAAGATTATTTTTCGTCTTCCCCTGCCCAATATGGTTTTCTTATATATTCGTATATTTTTTGTGATGCTATTGCTCCATGCGCCGCTCCCACCACAAGCAGACGGAAAGCCCCCTTTACAATATCTCCAACTGCAAATATACCTTCTACATTTGTGCGTTGCATGTTATCAGTAATAATATAGCCTCTATCATCTGTTTTTATTCCAAGCTCTGCAAACATTTCTGTATTTGGCTTTAAACCAACTGCAAGCACAACTTTATCGACAGACAATACGGTTTTCTCTCCCGTTTTATTGTTTACAAGCACAACTTCTTCGACTTTGTCTCTCCCTTTTATTTCCTCCACTTCTGTATTAAGCATTATGTTTATCTTTTTGCTTTCCTCCATTTTCTTGACGTTTTCATCTAAAGCTCTGAATCTATCTCTTCTGTGCACAATCGTTATCTCGTCTGCCAAGTCAACCAAGTCTAAAGCAGCATCTACTGCAGTGTCTCCTCCTCCAACAACAAGCACTTTATCTCCAATGAATTTTTCTCTGTGGGTAACATAATAATAGACTCCTTTATCTCCTCTGTTAAATAAAGTTTCGCCAGGTATCCCAAGTTCTCTTGGGCGCGTGCCAGTTGCTATTACGAGTGTCTTTCCATGATATTCGTTTTCCTCTGTTTTCACTATACCTCCTTTTTCAATTTTTATCACTCTTTCTCTTTTCATTGTAACATATGGGTTTTCCTTTGCCTGTTTAATCCATCTTCTAATAAGCTCTATACCACTTATCCCATCTGGAAATCCTGGGTAATTTGGTATAATTTTGCTTGGATACATTATCGCAGGCAATCCTCCCCATTTCCCTCCTTCGAGAACCAAGCATTTCAGCATTCTATTAGCACACATTATAGCAGTTGTCAATCCAGCGGGACCACCGCCAACAATTATAACATCCCACATATCTTCGTTCATGGTATCTCTAGCATGTAATACAAAATGATTTATTATCCTTTTGAAACGCCCGCATGTGCCCATCTTAGGGCGCTATATTACATGCAGGCTTTACCTGCTTAAAAATAAATTGTTTGTGAGTATATAAAGCAGGGGGGATGGTGTTTATTTATAAAACTTCCGGAGCTATTTTCTTTCTTCTTTCTTTTTTGTCCATTCCTTTATTTTTTCTATTACGTTTTCTTTCTTTTCCTCATTCCATTCCGGATGAACTTCGATGAATCCTTCTTCCAATGCTCCATCAAAAATTTTCTTTCCCTTGCTTGTTCTTATGACAACAGTAGTATAGCCATCTTCAGAGCCAAGCCCTCCGAGTGAGACATCTGCATAAATATTTGAGAAAGGTATTTTGCACTTTATGCATGCTTTTCTTGCAACTTCTTTAAGTTCATCAAGTAAAACATCTTTTCGTCTACCATCTTTAAAGATAATATTCATTTTTTCTTTTATATTCACCTTTTCTATATCATTTATTCTTCCTCCAATTATCTCCTCAAATTTTCTTAAAGTGACAGTATTAAATGAGAAATTTTCAATGCAAAAAAGTCCAACTATAAACTTCACAACCCCAGAAGGCAGTATGTGTGCAGATTGCATCTTTCTAATAGTTTTTGTCTGGCATGGTGTAGCTGTTATGGCGATATTCTCTATGCCTCCATACCCAATCTCTTTTAATTCTGGAAGAAGCGAAGTATATGTGCTGAAATATTTTATTTCGTCTAAACTCGGAATTGTAGCAAGAGTTGAGCCTGCACACGCAAGCAACTCGTTATATGAAGTTGCCAATATTGGCATGCTTCTCCCACCTTTCATCCTTTTCACTGCAAGAACCGCATCAACAAAATGGGTATCCAGCATATAATGCAGGAGAGCTGTAGCAACACCACCATCACAGCATTTCTTAAGCACATTTTCATCTGTTGAACGTGCTGAAAATACATCAATAATTTTTCCTATCCCTTTACCATATATTTCCTCCAATTTTTCATCTAGCTCACTTGTGACAGGACAAATCATATAGCATATTCCACATTTTAGACAATTTTCTTCATTAATATAATTCGGTAATCCATTCATCATTCCAATTGCATTGAGCTTATTCGCCCTACAAAAGGAAGTGCAACCCCCACATAATGTGCAAAGGCCTGCATCAATGACTTCTTCCTTCAAATCTGAAAATGTTGGAATTTCCATATCCTGCTATACCAAGAATGATTATATATTTTATTCTCGACAGAATTTTCTATCCAATAGCCAGTTTATTATAGTTATGCAGTGGCTCGCTAAATAAGATCTTTTTCCTAAGGAAATAGGCTCTGCATCATATTCATATAATAATTCCTTTTCATCATCATCTAAATCCTTATGGTCTCCCAAGAAGAAGAAGGGTTCATTGCATATTTCTACGTGCTCAATATATTTCCCATCCTCCACAAGTAAATAATATTTCTTATCCCTGTGCTCTTTTATCAACCGTTCAAAATTTTTCCGGCTTACAAATATGCCGGGTGTAGACTCAATTTCTTTTTCCTCCTTTATTCTTTCAATAGCTTTTTTAATGAAAATGGCAATGCTTCTTTCATCTGGAGAAACTTTCCTTAGTTTGCTTCCTTCAAATCTTATGTAGACGGGAGGGGAAGGCTCACCATGTAAAATAGTGTGAAAGACTACATCCCTCCTTATATCGTGGGAAAGCCAGAAAGATGCATTGATGCATCTTGCCAAAATGTCAAGCCTGCCCGCTGAGCCTGGCAAATCCTTCAGATTAATTTCTGGCGTAGTCACTGCATGAGATTTAACATAGAAATGTCTACAGGTAATCATCTGGATTCAATTTCATCGGCAAATCGGGTTTTTTGAAATTCTCCTTTTCTTTGTCCAGTGGAATGGTTAAATCGAAACCAATTTTTGTTGTCTCCCTAGTTATAGGATCAGCAGAAGGATCGAGAGAGGAGCCTTTTTCCCGTTTTATAACCATATCCTTGCTTCCCTGAAAGCGAGTTGCCATAGCCCACTCTATCTGTTGCCAGTTATGGACATCGATATCATCATCAACAACAAAAACATGTTTCATTGATTTGTGTCCTCGAAACGCAGCTTCTATGGCTTTCTTTCCATCTTCTTCATGCTTCTTTTTAATGCTTACAACTCCATGGAGCCAGGAGCAACCACCGGGCGTAATGTACACATCTTTTACTTCACATACTTTTGAAACTTCGTGAAATATAGTTGGCTCCTTAGGTGTGCCCATAAGCGTTTTATGCTCTAAGCCTCCAGGTAATAAAGCATGATAAATTGCATTTTCCTTTGCATATATTTTCTTTACTTTTGCCACTCTCTGCTTCCTGATTATATCAAAGGTTTCTGTTAAATCCAAAAAAGGCCCTTCGTCATGCATTTCATCAGTTACCTCAGCAATCATAATAATTTCTGATTCTGGAACTGCGTGTCCATCTATTTCAATCAGTGAAATGGGATGAAGAGAATTTGCAATGGCAAGCTCATTTATTTCAGTAGCAACAGAAATTGCAGAGGCTATTGCAACAGAAATCGGATTACCGATGCATATAGCAAACTCCTTTAGACCACGCTCAATGTATTTGTGGAAATCGCGGGGTAAAACGCGCATGACAACTTTATTTTCGCTAATTATCATCATGCGGTGATATGAAGCATTTAAGCCATATTCTGCATCGTTGGCAATAACTATAGCAGATGAAATATATTTTCCTCCATCCTGAGGATAATGGAGTAGTATGGGCAAATCATTTAAACTTTTTATCTCTTTATATCCTTCCGCCTTCTTTACTTCTGGCTCTATGGGATTTTCAATTGCCTCAGTCATTTTTTTAATGAGATTATTTTCATCGATGCCAAGCCCTTCAGCAAGCAAACTTCTGCTACTGCATACATTTGCAGCTACAGGCATTTCATATCCAGCCACATTTTCAAAAAGCAATGGCTTTCCATCGAGCATTTTCATAAGCGTAGAAATTTCATATTCAACACTAACCTCCTTCCTTACTTTCAAAAGTTTTCCTTTCTCTTCCAGATATTCAATAAACTTATGAAATTGCATGATGGAAATACATTCCCCTTTTTTAACATTTTATTTTTATTTTTGTTAAGTTATTTTTATTAAGGCATTGCAACTCCATGCAACGCAAGCTTTTAATAATGGTTGACATTAAGGCATTGCAATTCAATAGGGGTGATATCATTGTCATTAGATCCATCAGCAGCAAAATATTTGATTAAGGCTAAAATAAAGGTAGATGGTACTGTAGACAGGTCAGATGTCATAGGTGCAATTTTTGGACAGACAGAAGGATTAATAGGAGAAGAGCTTGACCTGCGAGATTTACAGAAATCTACACGCATAGGGAGGATAGAAGTAGAAATTAGGCACAATCAAGGGAAAAGCGAAGGAGAGCTAACGCTTACTTCAGCGCTTGAGAAAGTAGAGACAGCTCTTATAGCTGCAGGGATTGAAAGCGTTGATAGAATTGGCCCATGCAAGGCAGAGATAAAGGTGGAAAAAGTGGAAGACATTCGTATTTCGAGAAGAAAAAGAGTTGTTGAGAGAGCGAAAGAAATTTTGGCGGAAATGATAAAGCAGAGCAGGGAAGAAATGCCAGATTTGGTAGAAGAAATAAGACAATCTGTGCAGGTGGAGGAAATTATTTACTATGGGCCTGATCGCCTGCCTGCTGGTCCAAATATTGAGAAGAGCGATGCAATAATTGTTGTTGAAGGAAGAAATGATGTAATAAATTTGCTGAAACATGGAATAAAGAACGCAATTGCAGTTGAGGGAACGAGCATATCGCAGACTATCATTGACTTGTGTAATGAAAAGATTGCCACTGCCTTTGTGGATGGAGACAGAGGAGGAGAGCTAGTGCTGCGTGAATTGTTGCAAGTTGCAGATATTGATTTTGTTGCAAGGGCTCCTCCTACTAGGGAAGTGGAGGAACTTCCCTACAAACTTATAATGAAGGCTTTGAAAAATAAAGTGCCAGCGGAGCAGTATAAGGAAGGCTTAGGGCTAAAAAAGGAAGAAAGGAAAAAGAAGGAAAGTAAACTTGGGGAATACGAAAAAATATTTGAGGAAATAAGAGGGAAACATTTGGCTGTATTCTTGAATGATAAAAAAGAAGAGATAAAAAGAATTGAAACAGGTAAAATCGTTGAAGAGATACCAAAAGAAAAACCATCTATAATTATTTTTGATGGGGTAGTTACACAACGCCTCGTTGATAGTGCATATGAAAACAATGTTAAGACAATTGTTGCTACTGCGAGAGGAGAAGTGGCGAAAATACCGCGATCAATTAAAATAATTACTGAAAAACAAGCTGAATAATATGTATTCAAAAAAAGTAATGGAACATTTTTTGAATCCTCGCAATAAAGGAAAGCTTGAAAATGCTGACGCTGTAGGTAGAGTAGGTAATCCAGTATGCGGAGATGTAATGTATATCTACATAAAAGTAAAAGATGGAAAAATAGCAGATATTGGCTGGGAAACGATGGGATGCGCAGCAGCAATAGCAACATCTTCGATGTTAAGCGAGTTAGCTAAAGGAAAGAGTTTGGAAGAGGCTATGAAAATAAGCAGAAAAGACATTGCAGAGGCATTGGAAGGACTACCGCCAATAAAAATGCACTGTAGCAATTTGGCAGCGGAAGGATTGCATAAAGCAATAGAGAACTATAGAAAAAGAGATGAAGTAATGGAAGAGTTTAGCAAAATAGTAGGTGAAAAAGATGCAAAAGCACTCTGGCAAGCTGGAATATCAAGTTTGGAAGAACTTAGAAAAACATCTATTGAAGAAATTGCAAATGTGGTCAGCAGGGAGGGAATGGAAAAAATCAGAGAATTTTTGAAAAAATGAAAGGGAAAGTGATAATTTTTACTGGAGACGGCAAGGGCAAGACAACTGCCTCATTGGGCATGGCATTACGTGCTTTGGGACACGGAAAAAAGGTTGTTATTATACAATTTTTGAAAAAAGGAGAATATGGAGAAACTAAATCAGGCATTCTGGAAATTCATCAATTTGGTAAAGAAAAATTTGTTTTTGAACCAAAAAAAGAAGACTTTGAGGAGGCAAAAAAGGCAATGAAATTTGCGAGAGAGGCATTGAGAAGAAAGCCATTCATGCTCATATTAGATGAAATAAATGTTGCTATGGCGTTAAAGCTTGTGCCCTTTGAGGAAGTTGTTAAGCTGATTGAGGAAAGGGAGGAAACACATATGGTTTTGACAGGAAGAAATGCTCCTAAAAAAATTATAAGGATAGCAGATTTGGTAACAGAAATGAAAAAAATCAAGCATTATTATGATAAAGGAATAGAGGCAATAGAAGGGCTAGAGTATTAAGTAAAGTATTAAGCAATATTTTTTCTATTTTCAAAGAAAGATTGATTCGTAAATATTTCAAAAACCCCTGCGATTATAGAGAGGATTCCTGCAGTTAGAAGAAATATGCTTCCGAGTCCAATACCCCATTTAAGATAGATAGTTCCATATTCTGGCAAAGTAAGCACTTTTTCATTGCTAATAGGCGAGGAGGAAATTTCACTTAAAACTCCTTTCATATCTTGTGGCACTTCTATATTAGAAAAAAATTGAAGAGCAAACGTTGCAAAGGATATAATCACTAAAATTATAAGAATAACTGGAATTAAAAATTTTAATCCCCGTAAAATATATTTCTTTCCAGCCTTTCTACTTTTTTCTATGCCAACTGTGCCCAATATAAAGAATAATATCCCCATACCAATAATTAAAGAAAAGGGTATCGGCAATGCTACCAACTGAATAATTCCACTGTTTGCTTCAAGAAGATTAACTTGCAAACCATTTAATCCATCAATCTCAATCAATTTTACCATGCCAGGCGTCTTGTATTCTCCTATTTGAATATCGCCAAATACAGTATACCATGGGAAAAATAGAGATAGGACAGCAATTATAATGCTTGCGATGCACAAAATGTTTCCCATGCTTTTCATATTTACGCCATCAATATAAAAAAGGCTTGAAAGACGTGGACCAAGTCCTTTTAATTTATATCTTCTGTACATAAAAAGGAGAATAACGAGGAAAGAAATCACAGAAAAAATAACAAAGATAGTTACAAAATTATATAAAAACCATTCTAAGATAAGGATTTCATTTATTAATGGCGGAAGAGATTCTCCCCATTCAATTGGACTGTGCCACATTTCACCGTTTTCTCTATATGCAGGACCATACGGACCACGCTTCCCCCTTAACTCATCTTCATAGCTTCCAAAATCACCCCATCTCCCAGCAAAATTAATCCAAGCTTGCTCAGAAGAATGATTCTTCTCTTCACCAAGGAGTATCAGTATATAGTCCTCAGGCTTTAACACTTTGCCATTTTTACCGACAATATCATTTGCGAAACCCAACTTTCCTTGATATGGCCGAAAATAATTTGCATGACTTCCTCTTGCAACATATACTTTCACATGCTCTCCTTCCTTCTCCACCTGTTCCCATTTTGCTTTTTGCCCGCTTATATGCTGGCTGAACATTGCTTCCACTGGTTCATCATAGGAATTTAAAATAATTTGAACCATTTCCCAATCTCCCTCATGAGTATTTAATGGACCTTCGTTAAATGCATAGAACATCCAGTGTTGAATGACTGTTGCATTTCCATCGGGTATAATATGGCAGTAGACTGTATAGCCAAGAGTAGAAAGCTTTTCTTGATAATCTTCAATTATTCCTGTATTGTTTATTCCTCCCTTCCTATTATCCAAGTAATAGTTTTTATCGGGCTCCGTATACAATGAAATTTCCTGAATAGATGGTGAAGCATCTATTAGTAAATTTCCGTCTCCAGTGCTTTGATTTAAATTGGAATTGGAGAGATGATATTGGATAGCAACAGGAAACAATTTTTCCTTTTTCTCAAAATATAGGATTGGAGCATATTTTTGAGCTAATATCTCTTCTTTTTCATCATCAATACCATCTTTATCCTCGTCAATGGCCATTACATATCCATTACACATAATGAAAATTGTTAAGATAATTAGAATCTTGGTTCTGTCGCATTTGCGGGTCGTAAATAAGCCTGTCGCATGAGGGTCGCAAAGCGTTATAAAGCAATTTTTATTATAAAAATTGGGTGCAGGGAGAACATCGGCTCACCACCAATGTTTTAGGATAGGAACTTCTCCTATCCCTCCCTGCACCCTGTCTCACTAAAGAATTTCTCCAATCTTTCTGCTTTTCTTTTTGGAGGATATAAAATGGATATTATCAACCAACTTCCCCATCTATAGTGTGTTCCCATCATGAAATACAAATCTCTTTTCTCTTCCATCCATTTTACCAGTTTTTCCTTCATTTTCTTTTTGAAGAGATACTCGTTATTCTCATACTTTTTGAATACTCTCCAATATAGCATTCCTACTTCTATATCCTCACACATTATGTTGTGTCCTCTGCATCTTTTGTGACATTTAAAAATATAACCTAAATGATGAGGG
>VBQI01000057.1 GCA_008297865.1 Thermoplasmata archaeon | reverse complement strand
CTTTTATAATCAATTTATTGTCTTTTGTTCTCATCTCTTGTATCCCTTTAATTCCTCTAATAGCCTCGATTATGTCATCATTCATGTTCAAACAAGTTATTCTAACCTTGATCCCCTTTCCCTTAATTTCATTAATTAAATTTTTTATACTATCTTTTTTCACGAGTTTTCCTTTGTCTATTATTGCAGCAGTATCACATATTTGCTGAACTTCATAGAGTAAATGAGATGACAAAAAGATTGTAATACCTTTCTTACCAAGTTCCTTTATTATATTTCTTACTTCATAACTTGCCCTCGGATCCAATCCTGAAGTAGGCTCGTCAAGAATTAAAAGCTCTGGCTCATTTATTAATGCTTGAGCTATGCCTAATCTTTGTTTCATTCCATGAGAATATTCTCTAAGCTTTGAATCCTTTCTTTCTAGCAAGCCAACCATTTCAAGGAGTTCCAATATCCTTTCTTCCCTTTCTGCTTTTGGCATGCCAAAAAGCCTTCCATAAAAATCCATGTGTTCATAAGCTGTCAGAGTATCATAGAACCCCAATTCTTCAGGCAAGAAACCAATTCTTTTCTTAATTTTCTTCCCATTTTTTGTTATATCTTGATTAAATATCCTTACTCTCCCGCTTGTTGGATAAATAAATCCCATCATTATATTTATTGTCGTTGTTTTCCCTGCCCCATTAGGGCCAAGAAATGCAAAAATTTCTCCTTCCTCAACTTTGAAGGAGATGTCATCCAATGCAATAAGACCATCATATTCCTTCCTTAAATTCTCAACTTCAATCATTTTGTGCAAATCTCTTCTGACTATATAAAATATTTTGATGGTAATATAACATCTCCAGCTTATCCTTTTCCTTGCTTTATAATTTCCAGTATTGGTAACTCCTTATCTAAAATATCCCATATTATTCCTTTCGGCTTTTCATATATTTTTTCTGTTTCAATTATTTTTGTTGGCGTTATGATATAATTGACAGGAACATCATGCTCTTTCATTGGAATTTCATCGTTTATAATCTGAATATCGTGAACTGTCGTTATTACAGGTGTTGTTTCATCAACTATGCCAACTTCTCTTGCAATTGCATATTCAATATCGCTATAGCCCCCTCCCTTTCCAACTCTTGCTCCTTTTCTGTTAACTGCAACACTTCCTGCCACTATCAAATCAATCTTTTTCATTTCCCATGGATAAACTGGCTTTCCATATCTAAATGCTCCTTTTATGGAAGAAGCAACATTTGCGAGCATCCTGCCCTTTAATTCAATAAAACATTTTTCTTTTCTTAAACGAGGAACAGCCATGTAAATTGTTTTCTCTTCCTGCAAAGCTTTCTGTCTTACAAACTTTTGCGGGCTATCTGGATTGCACTTTATTGCTTTTGCATTCTGCCAAACATCGAGCAATACTAGCTTTTCAGCTGCTTTATCAGCATTTACAAAATTAGGTATTCTGCCATATGGTGGAGGGAAAGTCGCTATTCCCCTTTCCTCTATCTCCTTCCATATCCTCTGCCTGATTTGCTGTTTATCCATAATGAAAAGCACGATAAATTAAATCATTTTTCTGGCTTGTAAAAAATTAGTGAATCATTAGTTTCATCATTCTATAAAATTTCTCTTTAATCGTGAATTAATCGATAAACTTCAAATGAAACCATTATCATACATCCCAGAACTGGCGTGTTCTTGCATATGTTATCTCTGCTTTCAATATTTCTTTCAACAATTCCTCTCCATCTTTCTGCATGGCTAAAATACGGGCCGCAGTATTTGGCCCTATGCCGTAGCCAGCTAAAACAAGCAGAGCTTTTCTTCCATGAGAGGCAACTAAGGAAGCATTTTTCATTAGCCATTTTCTACCTTTCTCCATATCATTTTTTATGACGGCGAGCATTTTTGATGAACATTTTGGGCATTTTAATGGCGCCCTGTAAACACGTGTCTCTATACCGTGATTGCAATTCATGCATAACATTCTTATTCTTGTTTCTTCCAGCCTTTTTCTCAATGCTTCTAATGTTGCAGAATCTATCCCAAATGGCTTCAAAAATTCCTGTCTTGCTTTCTCTCCCTCCAATGAAATTGGAGACAAAGGTTGAATTTCTATTTTTATCCGCCCATTCCTTATCATCTCCAAAGCTTTTGCAGTGTTTTCCACATCCATTCTATCCCATATTGCTTTCTCAATAACCTCTTCCATGAATGGTGTTTTGTTAAAAATTTCCATGAGCCTTTCAACAGAAAATTTATCGGCATTCTTTTCCAGTATCCCAAATTTTCTTGCAACTTTAATTACTTCCCATTTTATGAAAGAGCTATTCTTCAAAACTATTTTTAAAAGTGATTGAACTGCATCTGGAGAAATGCTAAGTAAAATTTCCTTCAGCAGAATTGCATCAATTGCATGAGGAAGTTTAAAATATATTCTGTAAGCATCATTTCCTATGGAAATGCTTTCTCCCAATCTTTGCGAAAGTAAAGAGCCAATTATTTTGCTTAAACTTTCATTTACCTTTGTTCCAAAATGAGTATTTATGTATACAATATTTCCTGCCGTTTCAATTGTAATTAGCTTGTCTGAAGGAACTTTAAATCCATTCTTTACTTGCTCTTCCACTTCTTTTTTTATAATTTTATCTCCTATTTTCCCTTCTACAGCTAATCTACGAAGTCTTCCTACTTCTCTGGCAACTTCAAAAGGAACAGGAATTTCCTCACCCACCCAATCTGGAACAATATATGTTTTTGATGAAGGAGAAACATAGACAGCTTCCTCTCTTTTTGCGACTTCCCACGCCCTGCCTTTAATTATAAAACGATAGCCGACGTTGCAATAACTACTTACAAAACTTTCGTCAAGCTTCCCAATCTTTTTATTGGAAGTTATATCTATTACATCATAACTTTTTTCATCTGGAATCATGGAGATGTTCTCAATAAAATAAAAAGTTGATTTCCTCCTTCTTTTCACCATTCCATTGCTCATCCATATTGTTCCCTGTCTGTGAAGCTGGTTTAAGACGCTGTAGAATTTTTCCTTCTTCAATTCTCTGAAAGGATATGCCCTCCTAACCATTTCATATATTTTCTCTGCCTTTATGCTTCCATATTCAACAGCAATTGATATAATCTGATTTGCTAATACTGCTAGAGGGTTCTTTCTTATTTTTACTTTTTCTATTTCATGCTTCATTGCCTTTTCTGCTATCACCAATGCTTCAGCATATTCTTCAGCATTTATAGCCAGAATTTTTCCCTTTGAAGCCCTACCAACTTTATGACCACTCCTCCCAACACGCTGAACAAGCCTTGTCACTTGGCGAGGAGAGTTATATTGTAAAACAAAATCTGCATGTCCAATATCTATGCCAAGCTCAAGGGAAGAAGTGCATATTAACGCCTTTATTCTGCCATTTTTAAATTTCTCTTCTGCTTCTATTCTTGCTTCCCTTGATAGCGAGCCATGATGGACTTCAATGTTTGCATTTATTTCCCTAAGGCGTGCAGCTAAAATTTCAGCAGCGTCTCTTGTATTAACAAAAAAAAGCGTGGCATTATGCTCATCCACAATTTCCTTTATCCTCCTGAGTAATGCTGCCGAAACGGCATCAAGCCCAAGTTTCTCAGCAAGTAAATAATCCTCCTCTTTTACCTCTGGATATTCCACCTCCACCTCCATTCTTTTCTCTTCCATTGCATTTATGATCTGTACTCCTTCCCCCAGAAAGCTTGCCACTTCTTCAGGATTTCCAACAGTAGCAGACAAGCCAATTCGTTGAAAGTTGCCAGCTATTTCTCGTAGTCTTTCCAACGCCACTGCAAGCTGGGCACCGCGTTCATCTTCAGCAAGTTCATGAATTTCATCAACGATGAGCCATTTAACATGTTTTAAGGATTCTCGCAATCTTTTTCCAGTCAGCAATATTTGCAGAGTTTCTGGAGTTGTTATAAGCATATCTGGTGGCTTCAAAGCTTGTATTCTCCTCTCTTTTTGAGGTGTATCTCCATGTCTTACTGCAATTTTTATTCCAAGTTCTCTGCCCCAGTAAAGTGTGCGTCGAAGCATGTCACGATTTAAGGCACGAAGAGGAGTGATGTAAAGGATACTAATGCCTTTACCTTCTTTGCCTTCAAGGAATAAATGAAAAATGGGTAGTAAAGCAGCCTCTGTTTTTCCTAAGCCAGTAGGAGCTATAATTAGACAATTTTTGCCTTTTAAAATTTCAGGCATAGCCTTAATCTGGGGCAAAGTAAGTTCGTCAATGCCGAGCTTCTGCATCGCTTGTTGTATTTTTGAATTAAGCACGTTATTACATTGTAAGAAGTTTAAATAAGTTGAGGATAAAGTTTGAAAATAGGCAAATGTTTACTTTCGTGAAAATCCGGAAATGCAAGGAAGAAGATTTGGAGAGAGTATATGAAATAGAAAGATTATCATTTAAATTTCCGTATCCAACAAAATTTTTTTACGATTTTATGGATAAACTCTTTTTTGTTTTGGAAGATAAAGGAGAAATAATTGGCTATATAATTGCAGATAAAAAAAGAAGTCTGATAATATCTATTGCAGTACATCCATTACATAGAAGAAAAGGTTATGGAAAGATGCTAATGGAACATGTATTGAAATTTATGAAAGGAAAAGTAATGCTTCACGTAAAGAAAAGTAACTTAGGAGCAATTGATTTTTATAAAAAACTTGGATTTGAAGAAATAGGAGAAATAAAGGGGTATTATAGGGATGGAGAAGATGCAATTCTTATGGCTAAGATGTTAAGTTGATTATTGCTTGGGCAATATCTCCTTTTGCTTCTTCTAATGCCTTCCTTGCTTCTTCCTTGCTTCTTCCTGTTTTCTCTGCAACAAGCTCAATGTCTTCCTCACTAAGCTTCATGCATATTTTTGGCTCACCAGTTATTTGGTACATTTTTTGTCCCTTCATCTCTATTACACTAACAACAGGATTTTCAAAAACATAATCTTTTTCAGGTGTTTCAATTATAACTTTTTCAGCTTTTATTTCTCTGATGTTCATCCCAAGTTTTTTCATTGCTAAACGGAGTTGTTTATCATCTAAAGGAATCATATAATGAAAACTGAAGAGGATTTAAACATTTTGTGAAAATTTGCAGTTATAAATCTTCTTTTACTTCGAAGATATACTGCAGTCCTTCTGCTGCCTCATCCGGTGTTTTAACCTCCTTTTTGTCTTTTCTTTTTCTCCTGATTGAAGCACCGACAGCAATTCCTGCAACGAAAGTTATACATCCTATTGTAATATATTTGAAATATGAATTGTTATTTTCCGCTCTTTCATTTACTGTAGTTTGACTTTTTTTCAATTCCTTTGGTATATAGCCTGTTGCCAAACATAGCATATTGGCAATCATATAAGCATACTTGTAATACGTCAGGGCAGTTGCCACATTTTGTTTTTCATAGCTTCTTCCAAATTCAGCATAGCTTACTGCCAAAATTGGTTCTATACTCATATTTCTTGCTTTTTCTATTGCAAAGCTTGCCATTTGTTGTGTTCTATTCAATTTATCATATACTGCATCCTCTCCTATTCCTATCATTTCTATGGCAAGATTTGCATTTGCTATTGCTTCCAGTGAATTGAACAAGCTCGATGCGGGATATTTATCTTTTTGCTCATATGCTTTCTGGAGTAAATTATCTGCTTGTTTAACAAACTGTCCAGAATAACCCGTTTCTTGGGAGAGAATCTTTGCATACAATGTAATGTCATTTGCATAATCATAATATTTTTGCGCCATACTTCTAATCCAGCTCTCATTTATCATATGGCTTTCATTGAATTTTTGGCTTAAATTGAGCCACCAATATACAGTTTTGCTCCTCTCCATTGCATAGGCTAAATAATCTAAGTAATCAAGCACGTTCCATGTACTTATGTTTATATACTCTTTTGCATCCAGTGCACGCTGTTGGGCGGCGCCAACACACTGTAAGCTTGCAAAGCCATTAATCTGAGACTCTCCTGCCGTTTTTAGAGCATCGGAAACTGCGTCAGAGACATTTTTACGTATTTCATCTATGGAAGTGCCATTGTAATACTGACATACGTATAAGGCAAAGCGAGTTTTTATATTTGCCTGAAATACTTTGCTTATGCTAGAGTAGTAGAAAGCATTTTCATAGGCAAGCTTTGCATCTTTCAATGCTTGTTCAGCATCATCTAATGCATTTAAAACCCTGCCCCAAGGATTGTATGGATAGCCTACAGGTATATTGGATTTTTCAAAAAGCTGGTCGGCTTTTTCATAGCTTTCATTTGCTTCTTCCAAAGCTTCGCCGACAAGGGGCTTAAGAATTTTTCTATAATATTTTGCTGTTATTATTTGCTGTTCTGATGTTTCCTCTTCAAAAGTATAATTGGTGAAATATGCAAGTGCATCATTTATATCCTCAACCTCTCTTACAATCAGACTATAATTTTCATACAATATTTTAGAAACATTTACTAATTCGGGCTCTGATATTATAAAAGGACCAATTTTTTTCTCAACTGTTTTATATTCGACACTCTGTCCTTTTGGAACCAAAAAATAGTGCATGCCTGCTTTTCCTGCAGCTTCCCCCTTTTCCAATATCCCTCCAACTGGCCCGATGCTTCCATCTGGGTTAATCATGCCAGTCATAATAACATCGCTTCTTGCATCCAAATTTTTAAGTAGGCAAATGACAGCCACAGTCATTGTTGCTCCTGCAGATGGTCCTCCTACAATTGGCGAATCAGATTTTACTTGGAAAAAGAAATTGTATTTACTTACATCCTCGCCCGTTATCATGCCTGCCACATCAACAGCAAGCTTTGCTGAACCCTGCATATCAAGCTCAGTCATTGGACTCGTAATAACAAAGACATTACCACTGCCATTCATCATTGTAACATTTATTTCAGTAAGAACACCAAAATATCCATTTTCACCCTTTGCTACAGCTGGGGCGTGCATTATAATACTCCTATAATATACATGTCTATTCCATTCATGAACTGGCATGGCATTAGAAAGTGGTATGATAAAAACGATGAGTAAAGCCAATATTCTCTTCATGGAAATAAGGAAGGGGAATGTAACTTAAATTTTGCCGTGCAATTTTCGAATTTTTATTTATTTTAATTTAAAAATGCATATTTTTTTAAAGAACGTTTTAATTATTACTATGCTAAGAAAAGCTGTTGTCGCAGGCTCATTTTATGAAGATAAAAAAGAAAGGCTGATCGAAGAGATAAAACAATGCTTTCTTAAGGGACCAGGAGAAATTCCTGAAGTTAAAAAAGGCAGAGGAAGAATAAAAGGCATCGTTGCTCCACATGCAGGCTATATTTATTCTGGATACGTTGCAGCATATGCGTATCATGCAATTGCAACAGATGGATTTCCAAGCAAATTCATTATTTTGGGGCCAAATCATCATGGATATGGCTCTGCAGTTTCAATAATGACAGAAGGAATATGGGAGACGCCGTTAGGAAAAGTAGCTATAGATAAAGAAGCAAAAAAATACTGGAAAGGTATAATTGATAATGATGAGATTGCACATCGTTATGAACATTCCATTGAAGTTCAGCTTCCATTCCTTCAGTTTTTAAGTCCAGAATTCACATTCATACCAATATGCTTTGGCTTGCAGGATTATGAAACTGCAAGAGAGGTAGGAGAAATTATAGCAGGCGAAAAAAATGCTATTATCATTGCTAGCACAGATTTTTCTCACGTAAGTTTTGCGAAGTTTCCCTCTAAAGATGATATAAAAGAATATGTTGAAAAAAAAGACAAGATGGCAATAGAGGAAATTTTAAAAATCGATGGAAAAGGATTGATTGAAAAAGTTGAGAAAAATAATATAACGATGTGCGGATATGGGGGCGTTGTTGCCATGCTTGAAGCAGTTAAAAGGCGGGGAGCAACAAGAGCTAAACTTTTAAAATATGCTACCTCATATGACATCGAACCTGGCACATATTGTGTGGGTTATGCATCAATTATAATTGAATAATTTATATAAATTATTTCAATGCTTCTTGTATCTTCTTCTGCAATTCCTCTATTTTTTCTTTTATCCTATTTTCTTGTCCTTCGAGACTTTTCCTTCTTATTTCAAGACTTTCTTTCTCTTCCGATAACTCCTTTATGAGTTTTTCTTTATCAGCCCTTATAATTAAGTTTCCTACTCCTTTGTATACGGGTGTGCCTTCATCAATTTTATTTAGTTCTTCCAGAGCATTTTCTGTATCTCTTAGGCGAATATCAACTTGCAATCGTTGTTGCATAACCATTTCAAGCTGTTGTTGAAACTGCTGTAACTGTTTGAGCTGATTTTGCACTTGGGGGGGCAAATCTTCAAATTTTATTGCCATGAAATGCTATCGCTACATCCTATTTTAATATATTGGTATTGTCAACTTATTATAAACTTATATCCTGTTGCTTTTGCCTGATTATCATTTCCATCTATTGCCCATATTGCAACATTATACATTCCAGGCATGGAATATGTATTGTTGTAATAGAAGCATGCTCTCCATCTATAGCCATGCAAGAAATTCATGCTTTGGTTTATATAGCTACCATTTGGATATGTTATATTGACTCTCACTTGTTTTAA
>VBQI01000056.1 GCA_008297865.1 Thermoplasmata archaeon | reverse complement strand
ATATGACTTTAAATAAGAAGAGATCATCCTTTTAGCTGGATTCAATATAAGGAATTTTGCATGCAATTTGAAAAATTGGGTCATCTACTGAAATAACGAAAATATTTAAAAATACTTCCATCATTAAAAATTTGTGCCAGAAGAAAATAACTTTAATAGAAAGAGCATAGAAGAACTAATTCAGTTTATGGAGAGAAATAAAGGGCATTTTGCTTTTCTAATTGGTGCCGGCACGTCAAAGGCAGCAGACATCCCAACATCAAAAGAATTGATAGAGGAATGGCAAAAAGAAAAATACAAAAGAGAAGGAGGAAATTTAAGAAATAAAAGGAAATTTAAAGAATGGATAAAAAAGAAGGAAAAAGAAATGAAGAAAGGAGAAAGTAGATACGGATTCTGGTTTGAGCAGGTGTGCCCCACACGAGAAGAAAGGAGGCAATATATAAGGAGCTTGGTAGAAGGAAAAGAGCCATCGTTTGGGATTATTGTACTTGCATCAATGATGGAACAAGGATATTGCCCCGTTGTGCTGACCCCAAATTTTGATGATTTGTTATACGATGCTTTCTATTTGTTTTTAGAAAAAAGACCACTCCTAATTAATCATGATGCTTTAGCTCCAGAATTTAGATTTACAGGGGATAGGGCCACAATTATAAAATTGCATGGCGATTATTTATACGATAATCTGAAAAATCTTGGAGATGAGACAAAGAGGTTAACAGAAAATATGGAATTTGCTTTAAATGAATGTTTGAGAGAATATGGGTTAATAGTTGTTGGATATGGTGGAAGAGATGAATCCATTATGAATGTATTAAAAAAGGCTGATCCTTCCTATGGCATATGGTGGTGTACAACAAATGAAAAATCTTTATCGGAGTATGCAAAAGAATTTTTACAAAAATCTAATAATTTTCTTGTAAAGATAAAAGATGCGGAAGAATTTTTTACTACATTATGGTCAAAGCTTGGTGTTCAAATACCGAGTCCTGATAAAATAAAAGAAAGAGCGGAAAAAAGAGCGGAAACTTTAAGAATGAAAATTAGCGAAAGAAAAGGAAAGGCGAAAGGAAAAGAAAAAAGGGAATTAGAAAAAATTGAGGAATTTTTTAAATATTTATTCAAAGCAGGTGGATTTTACGATAAAAAAGATTATAAAAAGGCGATAGAATACTACGATAAAGCTTTGCGAATAAATCCAAGGAATGCCGACACATGGTATAGTAAAGGAGTAACACTGTATCATTTGGGAAAATATGAAGAAGCAATAAAATGCTATGATAAAGCATTGGAAATAAATCCAAGGGATGTTGATACATATCAAAATCGTGCAGAGCTTTTAATTATTGTGGGGAGGTATGAAGAGGGTTTAGAAGATGCCCAACAATCGTTAAAGTATGCAAAAGATAAAGAGGGGGTTGCTGTTGCCCTTATGTTGTCGATTGTTGCAAAGACAATGTTAGATAAAAAAATAACAGAAGAAGAAAAATACAGAAAATTATGCTCTGAGGGATTTACAACTACATGGGATTTCAGTCCTTTGGAATCATGGTTAAATACGGTGGATATTCCGAAGAAGAAAAAAGATTATATAAAAGAAATAATTGAGCTACTCAAAAAACACACAAAAATTTAGATCACAAAAATTTTTTCTTTCCACCCTCTATCACAAAAATTCTTCCTTTTCTTTTCGCTTTTGTTGCTTTTCTTCGCTGCACCTCATTGAATTCCTCTATGCTTATAATTGCTTTATGCTCACCCTCAAAAATGAAATCTTCCCATTCCATCAAACCACAGTAAATGGGATTGGAAAGTATGCGCGAAATCGTCTTTCTATCCCACTTGCCACCTTTCTTTGTTTTAACCCCATTTTCGTTAAGCCATTCAGCAATGCTGCCTATGCTTCTTCCATTCAGATACTCTGAAAAAATTTTCTTCACGACTTCAATCTCTTCTTTAACTGGCCTCAATGCACCATCATCATACTCATAGCCATATGGCGCTGGCGAGCCCAGCATTCCAGCGCCCTGCTTTGCCTTTTGACGCATGCCGTCATAGACACGTTCGCCAATCTGCTCGCTTTCGAGCTGAGCTATGCGCTGTATTATATCCATGACAAATCGTCCCATTGCCGTTGAGGTATCCAGACTTTCAGTCATTGAAACAAATTCTTTACTTTTTCTCCGCAACTCCTCCATCATGAGCATGAAATTTTTTGAATTTCTGTGAATACGATCCATTTTCATGACAAGCAACACATCCCAATTGTCGATGTCTTCCATCATTTTTTGATATGCTGGACGACGAACATCTCTCCCGCTATAGCCATCATCAACATACTCGCCAGCTACTTCCCATCCCCTCGCCTTACAATAGCTGCGCAATTTTTCCAACTGGCTATCGAGGCTAAAACCTTCTTTTGCCTGATCCTCCGTGCTTACTCTTGCATATATTGCAACTTTTTTTGCCTTTTCCTCCATTTTATCGTGGCTAACGGTCTACCGTTAGCCACAATATTTTGGCATAATATAAGTTTTGTTAAATTTTTCAGTAAAAATAGAAGCATTATTTAGTCTATGTGGTATCTAAACATGATTTATTTTATCGGCTAATCACGTAAACCAAAATAAAATATCTCGTTTTTCATTTTGGCATTGTGTTTGAAAAAGTAAAGGAAGCAATAAATCCATATGCCAACCCGGCAGAAAAATATGACAGAGCAGCAGACTTTTATCATCTAATAATGGGTGTATGGGAAATCAAAGCAAATAACGAGGCAATAAAAATGGCTGAGCTAAAAGAAAATGAATTAGTACTTGACATTGCTGCTGGAACAGGCTGGGTATTTAAAAGAATTTTGCTCTCTGCAAAAGGTGTAGCTGTTGATTTTTCTTGGAATATGTGCAAGCAATGCAAAAAATATGGCACCGTCATCCAGGCAAATGCTCTTTCATTGCCATTCAAAGACAAAAGTTTCGATGTTGTTTTCTCAAGTTTTTTGCTTGATTTATTGCCCCTGGATGAAATTCAGATGGCTCTTGCAGAAATGAAAAGAGTTTTAAAAGATGAGGGCAGAATTGTAGCAGTTGCAATGAGTAAAAATGGCAAAGGCATAGCTAAGGCAGCCCGCATTCTATATGAAATCTTTTATGATTTCTGGCCCGTCATATCAGGCTATCGAGCAAGCAGTAGACCGATTTATTTGCATAATGAGATAGAAAGGGCAGGACTGGAAATTATTAAACAAAAGCTAACAAAAATTCCACTTTTTCAATTCCCCATCGACATTTGCATCGCCAAAAAGGCATAATTTCACGCTAAAACCCCCCTTTTCATGGCAAATTTACTATTTTATTAAATTTTTGAATAGTCCGTGCATTTATAAATGCTAATAAAAGCAAATTTATTAATTTAAATTCCCTTATTCTTTCATGCAAAAGAGTAAAAGAATGCACGATCGCCTTTTCATTTTTCTTGAGAAATACCTCTCATCTCTACCTTTTAGACATGCTTACATTAAATTTTTTGAGAAAGCAACACTCGAAGAATTTAAAATGGTCGGAATAAGCATAGACGACAACGTGTTGCACGTTGGCTGTGGGGCATTACCAAACACTCTTATTACCTTAGCTAAGCATATAAAAGCGAGTTATGTGGGTATAGACAGGGACGAAGAAGCGGTTGAAACTGCCAAAAAAATTGTTGAAGAATATGGATTAGAAAATGTGGAAGTTGAAAGAGGAGATGCGTTGGATTATCCAATAAAAGATTTCGATGTAATAATAATTTCTTTTGGAGTTGAGCCTAAGGAAAAAGTTTTTGAGAGGATAAGAGAAGAAGGCAAAGAGGGCGTTAAAATCGTTTATAGAAAACAATGGGATTTTATGGATGTCATTTATGGAAGAAAAGATTTTTTGCCGTCGGGCTTCAAAATAGTTGCAGAGCATAACAGAAGAGATTTTATAAAATCTTATTTGCTCAAAGTGAGTTAAATTTTTTAACTTCCATTGCATATATTTACATGAAAAAGATTTTGTTGTTAGTTATCATCACTACGTGCATCTTCACAACCATTTTATCAGACAATGTATGTAAAGCGAAAAATATAGACAGTAGCCATACTGTTCTTGCAGAACTCGGCGCTTTGAGTTGGTGTCCTCATTGTCCAAAGGCGTCGCAGGCATTACATGACCTTTTTTCATCCGAAGAATATAATTTCTACTATGTCACACTTGTATATGATAAGAGCATTATGGCTCAGAAAAGAGGGGGATGGCTCCGTGATGCCTACGCACCAATGCTTTACATTGATGGTGGATATGATGTTGTAGACTACAATCCAATGAGTGTATCATCTGATTATGCAAGAGCCATATCAAATGCAGGAAAAAGAGAGGTGCATGATATAAATTTAAATGTAAATGCCACATGGATGGGGAATGCAAAAATTGATGTTAGAATAAGCATAAAAAACAATGAAAAGAAACCATATTTTGGCCATTTAAGAGTGTATGTAACGGAAATTGTTTCAAGATGGGATGATGAAGATGGCAAGCCATTTAACTATGCATTCTTAGATTATGCTTTTAATACATATGTCTTAGTAAGAGGAGGAAAAACTTTTGAACTAAGTAAAATATGGGATGGCACAAAAAAGCATGGAAATCAAACATTTCCAGATATAGAGCCTGATAACATTATGATAATTGCAACAATTTCTCACTGGCTTCCTCATATACAGAAAAATCCATGGGATAACCCATCGCCGTATTTCATAGCGCAGTATGTGGATGAAGTATCAGCAACAACTCCAGATTAGTTTAAATTACAAATATATTAAGATTGCTTAGTATATATACTTAGCAATCTATGTATATGAAATTACAAATTTAGAATTTTAAAAATCTTTTTTAATTATTTCCATATCACTATTGTGTTGTCGCAATTCCTGTTCTTTATACTGTTTCCTATTATCTTGCTAATAGTCATATTAGTTTTCTTTTTCTTTTACCCAGAAACTTTTGATGAAATGTATTTTGGAAAAAGAGAAATTGGGTTGCTGATAGTTGGTTCAGCATCTACAATGTTCCTTGATTTACCAGTTTTTATATATAAAGACTATTTTCTGGCATTGAATATTGGTGGTGCCCTCATTCCCATTATACTTTCTTTCTACTTTTTTGTTAAAAAGGCAATAGGCTTCCCTAAATTTGCTGGTGGTGTCCTGCTTGTAGCAGTTGCTACATATATGGTCACAAGAGTAACTGAAACGGGGGTTGTTTCATATTTTCCATTTTATTTACTCCCTTCTATTCTGGCTATTCTCCTCGCATTTCTTTTATATACTCGAGAAAAAACGACTCCTGTTTATGCATATGCAATATCTACCATAGGAGTAATATTAGGAGGAGACCTTTCTCATCTGCCTGAATTGTTTGAGCAACCTTTTGCAGGCTCTTTTGGAGGAGCGGGAGTTTATGATATGGTTTATCTTGCTGGCTTAATATCATTCTGCATCTCCTTTCCTTTTATAAAGAAGAAAAAGAGAAAAGGAAAGATCGAAAGAATGGTAGAGAAAGTTGAGAAAGAAGCAATATGTGTTGGAAAAATTGCAGGCATTGAAGGAAATATTTCATTCATTTTGGAAAAAGTTCTAGGAAGAAGGGAAGATTTTGAGCTTCTTAGAAATGAGCATAGTGTTAGAAAAGCGAGGAAAATTATGAATAAACTCATAAAAGAAATGCATGAAAAAATCAGAGAAAATTATGCTCCTCCGGAGGAGAGACTTGTTTCCTACCTGATTGACTTTATGATAATATCAGGATTCTCTCTTGCACTTTCTTTACTTTACAAATCTATCTTTCTTCCCTTTCTCATGTTTTTCCTTTTATTTCAAATTATTTATTTTATTCCCCTTGAATTTTTTTTTGGTACTACCGTTGGAAAAGCCTTAATGGACATGGAGGTAAGAGATATGTCGGCAGAAAAAGCAGATTTTCTCAGCATTTTTACTCGCAACATTATTAGATATCTTGAATTTTTCGCAGGCTTTTATGCTGTAAGTTTAGTCTTAATTTCTTTATCGCCAAAAAGACAAAGGATAGGAGATGCAATTGCAGATAGCATCGTTATAAAGGTGAGGGAATGAATGAAGCAATGAATGTTATAGTTGAGGCAATATGGCTAATTTTGCCTGCATATATTGCAAATTCATCTGCAGTTTTACTTGGAGGGGGAAAGCCAATAGACTTTGGCAAAACATGGAGGGGAAAGCCAATATTTGGCGCAGGCAAAACATGGCGTGGCTTCATAGGCGGTGGAATTTGCGGAATGGCTGTTGGAATCATAATGAATCAATTATGGCAATCATTTGGCGTTGGGCTGAACGCTGTCTTTGTTTTACTCTCTCTTTCATTTGGGGCTCTCGCTGGAGATTTAATTAAAAGTTTTTTCAAAAGAAGAATTGGAAAAAAGCGAGGAGAAAAGTGGCTGGTTATAGATCAAATTGATTTTCTGCTTGGTGCATTTTTTTTCACCTTCATATTCAACAGAGAATGGTTTGTCTCAAATTTCTCATTATATCACATTATTTTTCTTTTAATATTTACGCCTTTGTTACATTTAGCAACAAATATAATAGCCTACGTATTAAAATTAAAGAAAGTGCCATGGTGAAAAAATGGAAGATGAGGATATTATAAAATTTGTTAAGGAAAGAGTAAAGAAAAAGGAGATTGAAGAAGTTAATGAAGAACTTAAAAAATGGATGGAAGAGCATGATATAAAAGAAGAAAAGAAAGATGATGAAAAGGAAATAATAGAAGGAAAATGCGAGATATGTGAAATAAGAGATGCAAAATATAGGTGCATCAGGTGTGGGAAAGTAGCATGCCTTTCATGTTTCTGGACAATGCTTGGAATATGCAAGGAATGCATAACTGAACAGATGATGAAAGAATGGAAAGAACAAAGGTTGCAATAATTGATGAAAAAATTTTTTAAGAAGTTAATATTACATAGCAAGTTTTTGGGTGATGCATATGAAACAAGAAGAATTAAACAATGTGTGTAGGATGTTAGAAGAGTTATCAGAGGACATATCAGTACCAAGGAATATAAGGAGGGGGGCAAAGGAAGCAAAAGAAATACTTCTGAGAAGAGACGAAAGTCTTGATGTTAAAATTGCTTCTGCCATTTCTATATTAGATGAACTTGTGAATGACCCAAACACACCTATTCATGGAAGAACCGCTATCTGGAATATTATGGGCGCTTTAGAAAGCCTATCTGCAAAATCTAAATGAAAAATAGAAAAAAGGAAAGAGATTTATTTTTTCTTCAGGAATGGTAGCCCTGTTCTTGGATTCTCTACTACCTTGTATCCCTTTGGCATATCACAGGGCTTTCCACTCTTTGGCTTTTTAGCACTGAAGAAATAAATAGTCTGTACTTTCCCTCCCTTGAGTTTTACATCCCTAGTGTAAAGGGTGTATTTTTTTCCGCTTTTTTTGCTTTTATATTCATATGCCATTTTTCTCGCCTCCTTTTTCCATATGCTTTAGGAGAATTTAAATCCTTCGATATTTTTTAATATCCGTCTGAGTAAAATACATCTGGATAGCTATATTTAGTGAGCCAGCTATCTCCCGGTAATATTTTTACCTTTCTCCCTTCTATAACTAATCTTCCTTTTTCAAACAAATCAATGCTTCTAGGCAAAATCTGATGTTCTACTTTTAAGATTCTATCAGCAAGACTTTCTCTTGTATCATCATCTCTTACTTTTACTGCGGCCTGTAGGATAATCGGACCATGGTCAGGCATTTCATCCATGAAATGAGTAGTGCAACCTGTAAGCTTCACTCCATATTCTAATGCCTGCCTCTGTGCGTCTATTCCTTTGAAGGATGGGAGAAGAGCGGGATGAATATTTATTATTTTTCCATACCATTTCTTAATAAACCATGGAGATAAAATCCGCATGTAGCCAGCGCCTACAACCAACTCAACATCATGTTTAACCAACAATTCATGCATATTCTCCTCATGCTTTCTTTTATCTTTTGCTTCTACATAAACTGCTTCTATCCCATGTTTTCTTGCTCTTTCTAAAGCAAAAGCTTTTTCATTATCGCTTAATACAATAGCTACCTCAGCATTTATTATTTTTTTCTCACATGCATCAATAATAGCTTGCAAATTTGTTCCTCTGCCAGAAGCAAGCACACCGACCTTGAGCATGAATGTAAAAGAAAATTAGATATAAGGATTTAACGATAAAAGTTTTTAAACGACTTTGCCATTATTTTCATGAACGTAATAAAAGCTATTGAGCTTGTTGGTTCCTCACCAAATGGTTTTGAAGAGGCGGTTAAGCATGCTATAGAGGAAGCAAAGAAAACGCTACGCAACATTAGGAGAGTAGAGGTAATGGACTTTGAGGTACTCATGGAAAATGATGAAATAAAAATGTATCAGGCAAGAGTGAAGCTGTATTTCATGGTGGAAAGAGAATAGGACAAAGCTTTCTTCTCTCTTCCTTAGAAAGTTCATAGAAACTTTTCATTTTGGCTGGAAGGCTTTTGCCGGGCATTTATCTACGGGCATATCTGCAGGTACTTCATGCCCGAAACAATTGCCTCTTGTTTCATCTATTGGTTTATAGAATTTGCAATCTTTACATGTTGGCATTTTATCACCTCCTTTTTTCTTTTTTACATTCGAAGAAGAATTCGTCATCTTCTTGAATTTTATACATTAGCTTATCGAGATATTCCTCAAAATAGGTGATACACTTTTCTTCAAAATTTTATTAGGCTTTCTAACCTGTTACATCTGAGCTCCAGAGCTATGTCAGCTT
>VBQI01000055.1 GCA_008297865.1 Thermoplasmata archaeon | reverse complement strand
AAAATCGCTCTCATATTTTTTGCCATAGCGACAATGTCCTCCACATGATATAAATATCAACTCATATGAAAATTTTATTAGGAAAATTTTAAAACAAATTTATGAAGAAATGAAAAAATAATGTGAATTTTTTCCTTATCTATGTTCTTTCTTTAAAACCCTAGACACTTAAATATCTTTAAAACAGCAATTCCCAATGCTAACTCAGCAAATATTAAATATATAATCGCTATTTTATGCCACTTATGGCAGAAGAAAATAAAGAGTTCAAATATATAGTAAGGCTTGCAGCAACAGATATAGATGGAAACAAGCCAACGCTATACGGACTAACATACATAAAGGGGATAAATTACATGACAGCAAATGCAATAGTCACTTATGCTGGAGTAGACGGGAAAAAGAGAATAGGAAATCTTTCGGATGAGGAGATAGAGAAGCTCGGCAAAGCTATAGAAACAATGAATGAATGGCTCCCTCCATGGATGAGAAACAGGAGAAGAGATTTGTATACTGGCAAGGATTTGCATCTCATTGGAACAGAAATTGATTTGGCCAAAAGAGAAGACATTAATCTGTCGAGAAAAATAAGAGCATATCGTGGAATAAGACATGAGCGTGGTCTGCCTGTAAGAGGGCAAAGAACAAGGAGCAATAAGAGAAGTGGCTTAACAGTAGGTGTAATAAAGAAGAGGAGATAACTATGGGAGATCCAAAATTCCCACGAAAGAAATATGAAACACCATCACATCCCTGGGAGGCAAAAAGAATTCAGAGAGAAAACGAGCTCATGCAGAAGTATGGGCTGAAAAATAAGAGAGAGATATGGAGGGCAGAAACCATTCTAAGGAAGATAAGAGGACAAGCCAGAAGACTAAGAGCAAGGGCTGGAGAAAAACAGGCTGAAATAGAAGAGGAAAAATTGTTGAAAAGACTTTCAAGGCTTGGTATTCTTCCAGAGAATGCAACACTTGATGATGTTCTATCTCTTACCATCGAGGATATACTTGGGAGAAGACTGCAAACCTTAGTATATTTTCATGGATTGGCAAAAACACCGAAACAAGCTCGTCAATTTATTGTCCATGGGCATATAGCAATAGATGGAAGAAAAGTTAGTGTGCCTTCTTATTTAGTCGGAAAAGAAGAGGAGGACAAAATTTCATACTCTCCGCCATCTCCCCTAAATGATGAACTTCACCCCATGCGTCCTAAAGTAGAGGAGAGGCCTATAGAAAGAAAAGAGGAAGTCATAAAGAAGGAGGAAGGATAAAATGGCAAGATGGGCAATTGCACATATTTTTGCTTCCCATAATAACACGATTATTACGGTAACGGACGTAACGGGAGCAGAGACTCTTGCAAAATGTTCGGGAGGTATGGTTGTCAAATCTGATAAAGATGAACCATCTCCATATGCAGCAATGATTGCCGCCCAAAGAGTAGCAGAAGAAATTAAGGAAAGAGGGATTGATTCCATTCATATAAAAGTCAGAGGCATAGGAAGAGGGAGGAGCAAAAGCCCTGGGCCAGGTGCACAGGCTGCTATAAGGGCATTGGCGAGGGCTGGGCTAAAAATAGGGAGGATAGAAGACGTTACACCTACACCACACGATGGATGCAGAGAGAAAGGAGGAAGAAGGGGAAGAAGAGTATGAAGATTACTTTTCTTGAACTGGAGGACAATTATGCAAAAGTCTTGTTTGAAAATACAACTCCATATTTTGTAAACGCAATTAGAAGGACCCTCATTTCTGATGTACCTAAGCTCGCTATAGAAAATGTAACCATTTATGATAATACCTCTGCCCTTTTCGACGAAATCATTGCGCACCGCTTGGGCATGATTCCTTTGCCAACACATCTTGATTTACTTGTATTTAGAGAAGAATGTTCTTGCAATGGGAAAGGATGCCCAAATTGTACTGTACATTATACTCTAAGTAAAGAGGGGAGTTGCACCGTTTATTCTGGCGACCTTCGCCCAGAAGACGCAATGTGGGCAGTAAAAGATAAGAATATACCAATTGTAAAACTCCTTAAAGACCAACGCCTTATTTTAGAAGCAGAAGCTCAACTTGGAACAGGAAAACAGCATGCAAAATGGCAGGCTGTATGCGGAATAGGATACAAATATTATCCAGTAATTGAAATAGACAGCGAGAAATGCAATCTTTGCAATGAATGTGTTGAAATATGTCCGAGGAAAGTGCTTGAGATAAAAAAGAAGAAACTTGATGTAAAAAATGTAGAGGAATGCATTCTATGCAAAAGCTGTGAAGAAGTTTGTAAAAGAGATGCAATCAAAGTAAAGGGAGATGAAAATAGAATAATAATGCAGTATGAAACAGATGGCTCCCTTTCTGCTAAGGAAGTGTTGATGGAAGCTCTAAAGATTTTGCATAAAAAGTATGATGAATTGGAAAAGAAACTATAAATCAGAGTTTTAGAGGAAATCTCCAATCTATGCCAACCGTCCTAAATGAAATCTTTGGTATAACAGGCAATTTTCTTTTATGCTCCGTTTTGCTTACCATCTCATAAATTCTCCTCACTTCTTTTTCATCTACATCAGCCATTTCAGCTATTTCTTTTATGCTTCTTTGTCTTTCTATTCCATACAAAATTTTATCTAACTTTGCATACGTTATTCCAAGCTCGTCTTCATCTGTCTGTCCTTTCCATAAACCAGCTGTAGGTGGCTTCTTTATTATTTCCTCCGGAATTTCTAAATATTTTGCAAGTTGATATACCTGCGTCTTGTATAAATCCCCGATAGGCAGAATATCGCTCGCGCCATCGCCATACTTTGTAAAATAGCCTGTAAGCAACTCTGTTTTGTTAGAAGTACCACATACCAAAGCATCTCTTGTATTTGCAACTTGATACAGAAAAACCATTCTTAGCCTTGCTTTTACATTCCCCAAGGCAATTTCATCCATATCTTCGCATACATCTGTAATTGAATGAATCATAGGAGATAAATCAATTGTCTTGTATGATACATCTAGCGTTTTGGCTATAAGGCGGGAATGTTCAAAATCTTCTAAGGGGGTTGAAATATCAGGAAGAAATAGTGTATAAACATTTTCTTTTCCAAGAGCAAGAACAGCAATTTTCGCAACAACAGATGAATCAATTCCTCCTGAAAGCCCTATAACAACTTTTTCTCTTTCAGCATTTTCAGTATATTCCCTTATGAAATTTATGATTGTTTCCAAAACTTCTTCTTCATTAATTTCAAGCATGGAAAGTTATATTAGAGATGAATTTATTTCTTGCGATGAAAGTATGCATAGTCAGTGCATCGCCGAAGGTGGGAAATAAAAAGAGGAATATCAAGAAGATGAAAAAATATATAGATAAAGAGGAAGCAGATTTATACATATTTGGAGAAATGTTTTTAACTGGCTATGTATGCAGAGAAGAGATTTTTTCACTTGCTGAAGATGGAGAAGGAGATTCAATAAGAGAAATTAAGGAAATTGCAGAACAGAGAAACTGTTCGATAGTTTTTGGGATGCCTTTTGAGGAAAGAAAAGGAATGGTTTATAATTCTGCTGTTTTAGTTCGACCTAAAGGCATTGGCATTTATAAAAAAAATTTTCTGGCAAACTTTGGACCTTTTGAGGAAAAGTTTTTCTTTAGCCCTGGAAATGACATGCCTGTCTTTAAAGTAAAAAATTTTAATATTGGAATGTGCATATGTTATGATATTTTCTTTCCAGAGCTAATAAAGGGACTTGTATTGAAAGGAGCCGATTTAATTGTCTGCATTTCTGCATCTCCTTCTATAACTAAAATATATTTTGAAAGAGTTTTGCCAGCGAGAGCAACAGAAAATACTGCTTTCGTTGTATATTCAAATTTGGTTGGAGAGGAGGAAGGACTTTCTTTCTGGGGTGGAAGTCAAGCATACACACCAAGAGGCGAACTAATTGACAAAGCAGAATATTTTAAGGAAGGTTATATTGTATGCAATATTGATGAAGAAGAATTAAAGGAGGCGAGAATTGCACGTCCAACGTTAAGGGATACAAAAGCAGACCTATTTTTAGATTTATATAGCATCGCGAAAAATAAAGATGTTTTTAATGAGAATGTTAAAATTGGAATAAGAATTGGAGAGAAGATAAAAGGTAAAGTAAATGAAATAGATGTTTATGGAAATGAAGACGTTGCATTTGGAATAAAGCTTTCGACAGGTTGCAATAAAATTAATGTTATACCAAGCAAAGAAATAAAAGTAATCGTAGATGGAAAAGAAATGGGAGCAGAATCATAACATTTAAACTTTAAATACATCTTACCTTTTTTGCCACATGGAATATGAAATTGCGATAGTAGGTGGTGGGGCGGCGGGATTTTCCGCCGCCATATATGCGGGGAGAAGTGGCGCCAAGGCAGTTGTTTTTGATAAGGGAATGGGCGGTGGGCTGACTATGGAAGCTCCGAAGGTAGAAAATTATCCTGGTTTTAAGAGTATTCCTGGCGTTGAGCTTATGGAAAAAATGAAAGAGCATGCCTCAGAATATGCAGAAATGAAATTTGGAGAAGAAGTAAAGGAGATTAAGGTGAAAGAGGACGGGGTGGAGGTGTTAACCAGCAAAGGCAAGTATTTTGTTGGAGCGGTAATACTTTGCACTGGAACAGAGCACAGGAAGCTTAATGTAAAAGGTGAGGAAGAATTTGCTGGAAGAGGAGTTTCATACTGTGCAACATGCGATGGTTTTTTCTTTAAAGGCAGGAAGGTGGCAGTTGTTGGTGGTGGAAATAGTGCTATCATCGAGGCTATTTATCTCAAGCAGATTGGATGTGATGTCGTAGTTATTCACAGGAGAGATGAACTAAGAGCAGAGAAAGCATTGGAGAATGAAGCAAAGGAAAAAGGCGTGGAATTTATATGGAATAGTATAGTTGAGGAAATAATTGGTAAAGAAACTGTAGAAGGAATCAAAGTTAAAAATGTTAAGAATGGCAAGAGAAAAACAATAAAAGTTGATGGCGTATTTGTTTCAATTGGCGAAGAGCCACAGAATGAAGTTGCAAAAAAAGCAGGCATTAAATTAGATGAAAATGGCTACATAGTCACCGATGAAATGGGGAGAACAAACATAGCCAGAATATTTGCAGCAGGAGATGTGACTGGAGGAATTAGGCAGATTGTCACAGCTTGCGCCCAAGGAGCAAAGGCTTCGTTGGCTGCATTAAAGGTGATAGGTAAAAGAAGCCCCTACTAATTTATTTTCATAGTATTTTCACTGTATTTATCAAAACTTTTTAATAAACCTTTGCGTTTTACATTAAAAGGTCGAGGGTGGTTATCATGAAAAAGATTGTTGAAGAAGCTCTTTCAAAGGCTGATGATGTTCAGATTGCATTAAGTGAAGAGGAAGCTCGGCAACTGGAAGAAAAAAATAGAGAGTTGGAAGAAGTGCTTGCTGGGTTGACAACGAACATTAAAGTTGTTGGATGTGGTGGAGCAGGCACAAATACTATAGAGAGATGCTTTGAAGCAAAGATATATGGAGCAGAGCTAATTGCAATAAATACTGATGCTCAACATTTGTTAAATGCAAGAGTTCCTCATAAAATGCTCATTGGAAAGCATGTTACAAAAGGACTTGGAGCAGGCTCCTTGCCTGAAAAAGGAAGGGAAGCTGCTATAGAAAGTGAGTCGGAGATAAAGAAAGCTCTTGAGGGAGCAGATATAGTTTTTATTACTTGCGGACTCGGAGGAGGTACTGGCACGGGCTCAGCCCCAATTGTTGCAAGAATTTCAAAGGAATTGGGAGCATTAACTCTCTCAATTGTAACAATGCCATTTAGTGTTGAAGGAAGAATAAGGAAAGAAAATGCTGAAATGGGACTCGCTCGCTTGAAGGATATATGTGATACTGTCATTGTTATTCCAAATGATAAACTTTTAGAAATAGCCCCCAGGATGCCATTGAATAAAGCTTTCAAGGTAGCAGATGAAATTTTGATGAGAAGTATAAAAGGAATTACTGAAATGATTACAAAGCCTGGCTTAATTAACTTGGACTTTGCTGATTTGAAAACCATAATGAAGCAGGGAGGTGTTGCAATGATTGGATTAGGTGAGTCAGATAGCGAAAATAGGGCTATAGAAGCAGTTAATGAAGCATTATCTTCACCATTGCTTGATGTTGATGTAAGCGACGCTTCTGGTGCATTGGTAAATGTAATTGGTGGAGAAGATATGACAATTAAGGAAGCGGAAGGCGTGGTTGAAGAGGTTTATTCAAGGATAAACCCAGATGCAACAATAATATGGGGAGCGGGCATTGATAAAAGCCTTAAGGGAACAATAAAAGTTATGATCGTGCTCACAGGTGTGAAATCAAAACAGATTTTAGGTCCCTCGACGGAGATAGAAGAAAAGGAATATGGAATAGACATAATAAGATAAAATGAAGTTCATAGAAAAAGCTTGGGAAGTCCAGAATAGAATAGAGAAGCGATTTGAAAGGCTCGGCAAAGGGAAATATGGAAGAGTCTTTAAAATGGCAAGAAATCCAGATAGCGAAGAGTATGCAAAAACTGCTCAAATGACTGCAATTGGCATACTCATCATAGGCTTGATAGGTTTTACAATAATGATTCTTGCAACTGTCGTTGCTCCATGGATTGCAGATAAATTGGGGATATAAATGGCAATTTTTGTTGTTAAAACACAAGTGGGACAGGAAGAAAATGTTGCAAATTTATTTGAGAAAGCTAGCAAGAGAACTGGAAAAATATATGCAATTCTTGCTCCTAAAGAACTGAGAGGATATATATTTGTGGAAGGAGAGAACAAAGAAACGGTAAAAAGGATAATAAGACATATGAGATATGCAAGAGATATGCTTGATAAAGAAGTAGAAATTGAAGAAATTGAGCATTTTCTGTTTCCTCCATCTGCTGTTGCTAATATTGAGGAAGGAATGATTGTTGAACTTGTAAGTGGTCCTTTTAAAGGAGAGAAAGCAAAGGTAACGAGGATAGACGATGCAAAAGAAGAGATTACAGTTGAGCTTTTAGATGCAATGGTTCCTATACCAATTACTGTCAGAGGCGAGCAAGTTCGTGTATTGAAGAAGAAGGAGGGATGAAATGGAAGAAGTGGAAGTCTTGGTAGAAGGCGGAAAAGCAACTGCTGGCCCGCCAATAGGTCCTGTGCTAGGGCCACTCGGCTTAAATGTGGTGGAAGTAGTAAATAAAATAAATGAAATAACGAAAGATTTTCAAGGAATGAAAGTTCCAGTGAAAATAATTGTTGATCCAAAAACAAAAAAATATGAGCTTAAAGTCGGCACACCCCCGGCATCTGCATTGATTTTAAAAAAAGCAGGCATTGAAAAGGGAACAGGAGATGAAAATCCTGTAGGAAATATAACAGTGAAAGACGTGGTTGACATTGCAAAAATGAAAAAGAATGACTTACTTGGAAAAGGACTAAAAGAGAAAGCTAAGGAAATAATTGGCACATGTGTATCAATGGGAATAACAATTGAGGGAATAAAGCCTAAGGAAATGATAAAGAAAATAGAAGAAGGAGAGTTTGAGGATTTTTTTAAAGATTAAAGATAAAAACTTCTACCTCTTCCTCCTTTTTATTTCCTGCTTTATCATAGGCAATTACTTTTATTGTGTGTGTCGAGAATGCTTTTTCATCCCATGTCCACTGATATGGAGCAAAAGTGTCCTCATATTTATAGTTTCCATCAATCCAGAACTCGACTTTTTGCATGCCTGCTGTTTCATCATCTGCCTCTGCAATAATTGTTATCTTGCCTATGATAATCGCTTTGTTGCCAACTGTTGGAAATATTTCTCTATCAAAAATGTATATTTTTCCAGCCAGAGGCTTTTCAATTTGCAGTGAAGGCTTAGTGTTATCAATGGTAAACGTGCCTGATTTTTTCTTTCCCACATTTTGTGAGCCATCTCTTGCAGAGACTTCTATAATATAATTTTTGCCATCGTCCAAACCAGTTGTATCCCAACTATATGCTCCATCATTCTGTTCATTGACTGCAATAATCTTCCATATGTTCCCGCCATCGGGACTATAGCTTATATTAATTTTTAGATTCTTCCCATAATATGAATCTGTGGCATCCCATGTAATTACAATGGTTCCTGAAAGCGTTTCATTTCCTGCAGGAAATATATCTTTTACTACAGGAGCTTCATTGTCTGCAATTTCAAAATTGTAAATGGCAGATGTATTGCCATTGGTGAAGTTATCTACCGCATATATATAGAAGCTATACATACCTATCATACTGTATGCGCGATTGCAGAAATAGGTATTGTCTGTAACATTTTCTTTTATGCTGAAATTAACATAGCTATCATCTGGATAGGTTATATTTAGGAAAATATCTTGAACCATTATGTTATCAATAACAATGCACGAGATGTTTACATATCCTCCAGCATTTTGGGAAATTGGGGAAGCAACTACATTTTCTATTGATGGAGGAGATAAATCTGTGATTTCAAAAGTATGCCATGGTGAAACATTCCAGTTGCTGGAATTATCAACAGCACATATGTAATATTCATATGTGCCCAGCATATTATAGACATGGCTATAAGAAAATAGGTTGCCAATCCTATAGGATGTTATACTGATGTTATAATATGTTCCATCTGGATATGAAATGTTTACATAAACATCCTTTACAACGTCATTATCCTGTACCATGCATGAGATGGTAACATTTTTTCCTGCATCTTGCAAAGGCGGGTAAGCAACAATATCTGTTATCACTGGAGGAATAGTATCTTGAATGATGAAATTATAAACGGCGGAGATATTGCTATTTCCCGTTGTATCATTTGCCCATATAAAGTA
>VBQI01000054.1 GCA_008297865.1 Thermoplasmata archaeon | reverse complement strand
CATGGGACCTACATTGGAAACATAATTGCAACAGCCAATAATAATTCCACTGATAAATGTATTATAAAAGTGCTAACTGACACGGTACCTCCTGTGACAGATAAGATTATAGAAGAACCAAAATATGGTTTAGATGATGAATGGGTGACTTCTTCAACTCAATTCAACCTGACTGCAGAGGATAATATCGATGGCTCTGGTGTCAACAACACATATTATAGAGTATGGTGTAATGGAAGTTGGACCGCTTGGATGGAATATACTGGAAACTTCACTCTGATTGGGGAATGCAAGCACTACCTTGAATACTACTCAACTGATAATGCTGGAAACGTTGAAAACGTGATAAATCAAACACATTATGTTGATAACAGCCCTCCAGAAACAAGAATAAGCATAAGTGGAATCAAAGGAAGCAATAAATGGTACAATAGTAATGTTACCATCGCTTTAAATGCGACAGATTCGGGCTGCGGAGTAGCAAGGATATTGTACGGCACAAACGGTAGCCAGGAAGACGACTTTGTGATGTTTAACCTTACCCAAGACGGGATTTACACAGTGAACTACTGTGCAGAAGATTATTTGGGAAATGAAGAAGGAATCAAGACTGTTATAATAAAAATTGATAAAACAAAAGCATCAACAATTCATTCATTATCTCCTTCTTTGCCTAATGGAAACAATGGATGGTATGTAAGCAATGTAACAATAACATTGAATGCAAACGATAACGTATCTGGAGTAAATGTAACAAAATATAAGATAGATGATGGAAACTGGGAAAATTATAGTGGGGCATTTATTATAAGCGAAGAAGGAGAGCATACAATAAAATATTATAGCATAGATAATGCTGGAAATGAAGAAGACCAAAAGGAAATTAATATAAAAATTGATAAAACAAAACCGATTATTCATGATTACACGTTACCGCAAGCAACAACTGGAGACCCATTAATTTTCAATGCCAGTATAGAAGATGCAAATGGTATTAATGAGGCATATGTTGAATATTGGTATGGAAACAGCGGTCATACAAACGAAAGTATAGAAACAGTGGGAGATTATTGGCAAAAGGAAATAACAATTATAAATACATTGGAAACATTGCATTATATCATTTCTGCGGTTGATGAAGCTGGAAACTGGAATAGCACTGGTGAGAGGATAGTGAATATTACAGATAATGACAATCCTGAGATAACGTCCTTTGATGTTCATCCATATATACAAGCAGAGGGTGGTTACGTCAACATTTCATGCACTATTATTGATAATATATATGTAGGAAAGGTATATGTTAACATCACGTACCCCGACTTGTCGCATCATTCATATGAGATGGAGAAAAAAGGAAATGAATATTATTACAACACCTCCTTCATTATGACGGGCAACTATTCCTGCTTTATATGTGCTATGGACACGAGCAACAATTCCCGCAATTCCTCCGTCGCCACATTTGCTATCGTTGCCAACAGCCCTCCAGATATGCCAACAAATCCATCGCCAGAAGACGGGCAAGCTACCGTAGCTGTCACGGTGGATTTATCATGGGTATGCTCAGATCCAGACAATGACCCGTTGACCTATGATATCTACTTCGGCATTTCTTCGTCCCCTCCAAAAGTAGCATCCAACATCTCCTCTACAACGTATAACCCAAGCGCCTTAGATTATTCAACAACTTATTATTGGCGTATAGTGGTATGGGACGAACATGGAGCAAAAAATGAGAGCGATTTATGGCATTTTACAACGGAAGAATATACACCTCCAAATCATCCACCAACCGTTACAATAACTTATCCGAGTGATGGAGCAGCGGTAAATGGCATTGTAACAATACAAGGAAAAGCAAGTGATGAAGATGGAAATGAAACAATACAAAAAGTAGAAGTAAAGATAGATAATGGAGAATGGGAAGTAGCAACAGGAATAACTTCATGGAGTTATGAATGGAATACTACACGAGTGGAAAATGGACAGCATACAATATATGCAAGAGCATATGATGGAAAAGATTATAGCAGCACTGTTTCAATAAATGTTAATGTTTTCAATAATCATAAGCCTTTCATAGAAATTACGGAGCCAGCTAATGGAAGCATTGTTAAAGGAAGCATTATCATAAAAGGAATGGCGTGGGATGAAGATGGAAATGAGACTTTGCAAAAAGTGGAAATAAGGATAGATGAAGGAGAATGGAGGAATGTAACTGGGACAATAAATTGGAATTATACCTTAGACACTAAAAAACTGGAAAACGGGAAATACACTATATATGCTCGTAGTTATGATGGAAAGGATTACAGCAATATTGTTTCAATTAGCATAGAGGTTAAAAACAAAAAAGGCATACCTAGCTTTGAAGTGATTGCTTTCCTCGCTGCCGTGCTGGCTGCAGTTTGGGCAAGAAAAAGAAAAAAGAAAAAGTAAGATAAAACAAATTTACTCCACTTGGGAAATGAATTATTTCGTTACTGTTCCACATAAACAGGAGAAATATTCACTTGCACCCCACATAAAATCTATTATCATGCGTTTGCAATCCACTCAAGCGGGATAAATTCTCATTATTGCTCCACATAAGCTAAATTGTACTCCACTTAGGCAAAACATTGTTTCATTTTTTGATATTTAATAAACTCATGCAGGTTTATCTTCATGGAAATAGATATTGAGGAGTGGGGAACCGTTTACAACAATCCTCATGTAAGGATAAAGGCAAGTCCCGATAAGACAAAGCTGTTTATAGAAATAAAGCAGCAGGCTGGATTAGATGACCACTCCACTATGGTTAAAAATATAGCAGATGCTTTAATAAAGGCAGGAATAAAATCATTCAATGTTGATCACATAAGATGGCAGGGAAAGCAGAAAACTCTACAGCTGGACTACGGCAAAGTGAGAGCAGATTTCAACATTTATTACAGGGGAGAGGAAATTGTTCTAGAAGTGAAGCCAGAGACAACAGTACTCATGGATTCAACAAGGGAGCAACTGGAAGTGCTGGTGCGTCTTGCTAAGAATGTTGGGCTAGTTGTTGAGGAAAAAATGATGGAAAAGGCAGATTTAATGTTGAAGATAAATGCTCTATATCCGAGAGTTAAGTTAGTATGTTATGAAAAATTGTTGAAGGATCCTCACGGTGAGTTAGAGAAGTTATTATGAGTGGTGTTAGTGATTTTGTTTAGATTTTAGGAAATTATTTTCATTATTTCATTCTACTGCAAATTGAGCATGCTCATCTTTTTATGCAGTCTTTTGATTGCATCTGCCAACAGGAATAGCATGCAACAGCTGTCGCTCTCTCCAGCCCCCTTGCATTTTCTCTCCTTTTGCATTCCATTCATTTTATACGCAGGTTTACAAGGATTGCATTGAGGCATGCATGAATGGCATGGAGGTAAAGGCAAGGGATTTACAAGGGTTGTATTAGGCAAAGGATTAAACAACAATTCATGGAGGCAAAGGATTTACCAAACAAGAAAGAATGGAAATAACTCTTCAACTCCGCTTGGAAAAGACAACATTACAACAACTTCTGCACGCAAGCGAAGGAGGCGGGAGGAGGAGAAAAGCATACTGCATGGAAGAAGCTATAGCATGAAAAAATGTTATGTTTCATATTCATTTCATGGCTTCTCATGCTCCTGCCAGCGAAAACATCACGCCGCCTGCCTGCTCCTGCTTCTTCTATTTATCATGCAAATTTTTGGAGCAATGAACACTTCATTCCAACTCCATTCCTGCTCCACTGCCTCCTGCTGTGCTTCCATTTATTGAAATGTTATAAAATGCTCCTGTTATGATTATTCATGGACATATTTGAATTTGGAAAGCTGGTTGTTGAGGCATGCATCGTTGTAGGAGGCGTAGTAGTTGTAGGAGGATTAATAGCAAGGGCAGCAAGCATAGCAGCGGATTTCTTCTTCAAGAGGGAATAGAGGAGTATAGGTAACTTTGCCATTTCAGGAAACAGGTATACAACAGAGGGATGAAGGAATTGAGAAAAGAGAGATAACAACTAAAGCATAAAAGAGCATAAACAGCACCATCAATAAAAAGCACATTATGAAACAGCAAATTTAACACAAAACCCCTAGCCTTTCATGTAAAATAATAGATTTGATAATAGCGATAAATCTCAGCAGGGTGAATAATACAAGGAAGGAGCAGGTCGCCCCCAATGATGCCGTATTCATTTTGCCAATTCATGCAGAAATGATGAGCCTCCCAAGCGATGGAAGCTTTGAAGCGGAAGCAGCCCGATGGCTCATGCTGAAAACGCATGGAGGGTATAATGTCATTTTCCCCCTCGCTACGCTCAGGGTCGCTTTCGAGGGCTGAATGAATTTATGGCAACGAAGGATATGAATCGCCCCTTCCATGAAATGGAGCAGGGCTTTCACATCCCAGAAAATGAAAAATAATGGCAGCGATGCCCTCGAAGCGCTAAAATGACTTAAACCCTCACGCCATCGTTGCTTAGCTTCCTTTCACAGCTTCTCATCTTTGGGCTCATGAAAGGGATTTTCAAGGATTTTTATGGCTAGAAAACACACACATCTCAAGTGATGTGTGTTTTAAATAAGTTGGCAGGTGTGCCCGGGCCTGCCCTCGATGCTAATACCGGGAATGGAGAACTCCGAGATGACGGAGTAAAAGAAAACTTGCAGCCATACATTGGAGTATGCATGGAATGCGGAAAGAAGTACATGCTTTACTATCCAACATGGAAACCAGTAAGCCATGTTGTAGAAACAATTCCTATACTTTGCAACGACTGCCACGAGAAATTCTTCTGGCAGGAGGTGAAAAAGTGATAAGCAAAGATTTCGTTGCTTCAGTTATCGAAGAGTTAGCAAGGAGATGCAATGATCCTCTTGAATTTGTGCTTGCATTGAGTTATGCAGGATTCAATGGCTATGCAGAGAAAAAGCAAGCAATAAAAGCATGGAATCGCATTCATAAAGATATGCAGTTGCCATTGCCATTAAAGGAGGTGAAAAAATGAGCGTTGCATTAATTAGCATTGAAGAATTTGCGGATTTAGCTACTTCCATTAAATACAACGAAGAGCTTGCAAAAACATTCTTCTCATGGAGAGAAAGGTTCTTCAATCTGCTTTACTCTAAAAACAATGGCAATATTCCCAATGAAAACGAGATATTATGCTTCGTAGAGCGATTGTATCTTGCCAACAGAATGGCTTATTATTATCAGTATGGCGATGAGTGCGAAGATGGAGTTATACACATAAGGAAACTCGAAGAACATGAATTGCATGGAAGATTGCTTTCATTCAGAGAAATTCTTTCATTGCTCAGAAGCATTCACTATAACTTGTATACAAATGCTGGAAGATGCTTTCTCGGCAGAGAAGACATGGAAAGGCTTGAAAGACTAATGGAAGTATGCAAGGAAGCAATGATTTACAGCATGGAGGTGCATTAAATGGCATGGTTTGAGCTAATAGACATGCATGGCAACGTCAGAATAATCAGTGAGGATGAATTCCAGAAACTGCATTCAGCAATAACTGGCAAAGAATGGGACAATGAGTGCAATGCAATGCATCGACTATGGCAGCATGGAATAGCAGTGAGGCGGTATATATGATCGTGCAGTCAACATTGACAGGTATTCTACAGGAAGCTAAAGTTGCAAAGTTCAGCAAAGACTTGTTATGGCTTTTCAATGAATACAACTTCCGCCAAGTATTCGGAACAGAAGATAATGCAATAAGCATTCTTGCATCTCCTTACTGCAGCTTCTGCCTTTACGTTGATGCAGAAAAATGCGAGATAAGCTACCTTGATTTAGCCATTGTTGAGATGTTCGTCAATGAGATGAGCAAAGATGCATTTAGGCAATGGTATTCAATGATGCAAAGGCGGAAACGTAACCCTTAAGCCAAATTTGTTAATTTTTTTTGCTTAATGTAATTATGGTGAGCCTCCCGAGCGGCTTCGCCTTCGGGCTCACACAAAGTATCATTATAGAGCCACTACAACCCCACCGCCCGCCCTTGCAAGTTTGATGTTTTTGATAGGTTGTATTTCTTTTTATTTTGCATGATGTTGTTGCTATGCTGGCTTATCCATGAGAGTTATTTATGAAGCAGGTATTCGATAGCGAGATATTTTGTTGCATGTGCTCTTCTCTTCTTGCCTCCTTTTCATGCAAATTGAATGATTTTTATGTTTCATTTATCTGTAAAATGTTTTGCAAGGAAGAAGGAGGCAAAGCAAGGCGAACAGAAGAAGGAATGGAATAAGAAACAAATTTGCATACTATCTATTTATCCTATACTCAAAGCAATTCCATTATTATTACATGAGCTGCTTAAATTCATCATTTATTTATTCCATTTAGAATTAATACACAGATTTACAACAGCAGAATATTGATGCGTTATCATACCCAATTTCATTTCTAATTTTCATGCTGGCTACTTTTTCAATTTATTTGTTCCATAAATCATGTTTTTAATCATGGAGGAGGGAGCAAGGCAGGAGAGGCAGGCAGAAGCAATGGTAAATCCATTTTTACAGCTTTAATCTGGTCGGCTTAGTAGCACAGTAAAATACTTTCCTTTATAAGCAAGAATATGGCACCCCTTGTTTTCCAGATAATCTTTTATTTTTTTCCATTCACGGCTCGATATTTTGCATGAATATTTTGTTTCATTATTTTCGATGCAATAATTTATTGCTTTACTTAAAGTAGGCAACTCATGCAATTCTTCTTCCGTTATGTTAGCATATTTGTATTCCGTTGCATCTTCCATTATAACATTAAGATATCATTCATGTTCAAGTTGATACGCTGTTAATGCAAACATTGCGGTAAAAAGAATAATAATAGTAAAAAATGAAATAGCAAAGGATTTCAGAGCAAATGAAAGGCTCCTCCGCCTTAATATAAATAGGAAAATGAAATATAAAACAATCATAACTGTAAAAGAAAGAAGAAGTTCTAAAGATCCAGCTATATCTGGCAAATTAACAAAATTTTCTAATGCCTTTGTTACGATTTTCCTCCATCCAAAGATATCAAAACCTATCATAAAGGAAAGGCATCCAATAGCGATAAATATGAGATATTGTAGTTTATCCTCCCTCACAAGAATAAATGCGGAAGCTTATTCTTAATGTTTTTTAATTTTAATAAAAGGATAGGATAGATCCTCTTTATATGTATTTACCACTTTCATTTATCATTTTCATTCAAATTTTATTTACGGATTTACAACAGATGAATTTATTGCTCCTGATGCAAGGAAAAATTTTCGGAACGCATCGAAAAGGGCCAAAACATGTAATTTAACGATCTTTCAAAAAGATGGATAGAGTAGGTAAAAAGTGAATGGATAAAGATATGAGATAATAGCGTGATAGAAATGATGGCATGCTTATGTGATAGAAACTTTTATTTATTACAACAAATACAAAAAGTAATGAAAAAGACACCGTTGATGACAGGGAAGGAAGGAGAATTCAAGGTTATCGGAAAGCTTTTAGAAAAGGGTTTCGAAGTTTATCTACCGGTTGTTGATATGGGAATCGATTGTGTTATTAGAACAGACACGGGTTATAAAGAAATCCAAATTAAAACAAGAGAAAAAACTGGTAGATATTTTTTTGATGTATATGATTTCGAACCCAGAGATAATTTATTCATTGTTTGTTATACTGTAACCGAGCCTAATGATTTTTGGATAATACCATCAAAAGATTTCAAAAAGTATGCAACTCTGGTTAAAGCGAAAGGTAGAATAAAACTGCGATTGACCCTTGGTAAGAAAGGTTCGGACAGAAGAAAGAAATTGGAAAAATATAGAAATAATTTTGAGTTACTTATTTAAAATTGATTTATTCATTTTCTCTCTTTTTCATCCAATAACTTTTTCATTCTTTCTAAAAACTTCTTAGCTGTTTCTAAAGCATTTTCCGCCTCTTCTTTCGTTGCGAAGCTTTCCACGCTGTACTGGCTCGTATGCCTTAAATCTCTGTAATGGTCCAGCAGGTCTACCCATTTCGCCTCTAGTAGCCCTTTCTTTACATAATTTTCTTCTAAATATCTCGCAACACAGTAATGGCTCTTCTCTCTAAAACCATCATAAAACAAAATCGCCCTTGCCGAATGAAACATTGAAAGGTAGGAACAAAGCACGGATGAATTGAAAGCTCCAGCCGTTAAGCTTTTTCCCGCTTCGTCCAACCACTCCATTGCGAACTTTATGCTATTCTCGGCTTTTTCCTTGGAGGGCGGTATTTTTCTAAGTAAGCCCTTGCTAATGCAATCCTCAAAGCTATTCAATTTTCTCACCGTATACAGTTATGGAGCCAAAAACAAGAGAGTAATAAAAAACTTTATCTTTTTCCTTTAATGCCTTTATCTTTTCATCTGTTAAATACAGTGGTCTAACGTTTCCGTATCTTTTCTTAAGTTCCTTGCCCAACTTTGCGAGATTCTCCTCGTCCGTTTTGTCCACAATTATCCACATATCTATATCGGAATCCTCGCTGTTTTCCCCTTTTACGAAACTGCCGTAAAGTCCAACGCCTTTCACAAAGCCGAATTTCCTGAATAAATTTTCATCGATTTTATACAGATTTAAAAAAATTTTGAGCGCTTTAACTTTAATATTATCGTTAACTCTAAATCTCCTCTTCCTTCTGGATAGAATTTTTTCCTTTGTTAATATCCCAAAAAAGTTCGATACCAATCCTTTGCTAACACCGGCTTCCTTTGCCACTTCCGTTATGTTTATTTCGTCTTTTTTGTATAGAATATTGGCAAGTATTTTCAGTCTCTCTTTAGTTGAAAGCAGTTCGTGCAATCTCATACTATCATATTTGTTCACATATTATAAACTTTTTGTTCATAATTCATGAACAAGTTGTTCATGAAATGTAAACGGTTGTTTACAATTTACTTACTCTCACTTGTTTCTTGATCCAGCATTTTCTACTGGCTCAGTAAGCCATGGCTCAAAAATTATATTTTTATCCGCACTATCTCCATGTCCATTTCCATAACCAGATGGTCCATCAGGAGAACCCCAGTAGTTATAGGTTGCATTTATAGTAACATTCCCTATTGTTTCGCCATATCTAATGCCATTAGTATTGTTGAAGATATGATTGTAGTGAAGAGAGGGGGAATCGTTTTCTCCACCAGCTGAGACAGAGATTCCGTCTCCATTATTTTTTACTATATTATATTCAATGGATGCTTTCTCTCCAAACTGTATTCCTGCTCCATTAAACGAGATAAGGTTATACTTAATAATGGCTGGTCCGTAAAATATTGAATTTATTCCGCAACTGTTATTGGAAACGATATCCATAACTATCATAAATTTTTTACTGTAGCCCATGCATAGGATACCATAGATACCATTTTCTATTGTATTATTCAAAATTGTCGGATGTCCAGGAGAAACAAATATTCCTGCAAGATTTCCCACAATGGTATTGTTTATGATTAGAGGATCGGAACCGTTAAAATCTTCCGGACCCGAAGAAAAAAGTATATGCCATTTCCATTATTTGCAATTATGTTATTTTCAATTATGTTTTTATGACCTGCAAATATTCCATTTCCATTTTTATAAATATAATTTTTAC
>VBQI01000053.1 GCA_008297865.1 Thermoplasmata archaeon | reverse complement strand
ACCATGCTAACAGCAATTTTTAGCCAACATGCGGAGATACTGTACTTTTATGATTTTGAATCAATTTCCATTTATTGAACGAAAATCAAAGTACAGTTGCTTATAAAAAACAAGCATTGCTTGAGAAACCTCCTTTTTATTATGCCATAGTTCTAACTTTATATGAATACTTGGTTTTAATAGTGAATAAAATACTTACAAACCTACTTTTCCTGCTTAAATTCTGTGTACCCACAATTTCCACAACTTATTCTATCTTTATGCTCTGCCATGAAAACGCCTGGCCCACATTTTGGGCATTCCTTCCTTTTTCTGATTACCTTTCCATCTTGAACTTCATATATTTCTCTTTTATTCATTTCCCTCTCCTCCTTTCTTTCCTTTTCCTTCATCTTTTGCTTCAGCTACCTCCTCTTTCTTTCCTTCTCCTTCTTCTTTCTCTTCCTTCTTCTCCTTACCTTCCTCTTTTTTCTCCTTGGTCTCTTCCTTCACTTCTTCCTTCTTTCCACCTATGTTTCTCCTAATAATGTAATCTTCCTCTATCTTCCTTGCTTCCTCTTCAGATGGATAAACTTTTGCATAAACTTTCGCCTGATTTAATCCAAACATTGGCTTTATATACTGCAGCAAAACAAATCCTTTCAGTCCAAGAGCTTTTTTAAGCTCCTCCTTCACCTTCTGGCGCCTTGGTGTTGCTCCTTCATATTTTATGACGAAGTGTATTTCTTCTCTTCCCAAGAGTTTATTTTCCCTTCTGCTTTCTATTTCTATCTCCATTTTATCCCTCTATCTCTTTCAGGAATTCCTCAACCCTTTTTCTTTCTTTCTCTTCCACTTTTACAACTACCATTCCCTCAGATGGCAAACCATATATGACTGTGGTATCCGATGGAGCGAGATATATCGCAGGCAAAGCAGCCAAATCCTCTTCTCCATCTACTTCTATAAGCGTTTGTTTTTGCAAGCTATATGCAGTCGCAATGGCATTCCAAAGTTCGCGAGTAATCATGCCTGCAGGATTTTTTACCTTTATAACTTTTTCTGCATCAAATTTTCCTTCATATTTCTTTCTCTCTATTTTGTAATCTACTACCATAATATCTGGCTCTATACCTTCTTCTTTTAGTAATGTGGTCACCACATCACCTATGCTAACCAGTTTCCCTTCAATTTCCTCTCTTTTTATTTTCTTAATCACTTTTCCCAATGGCTTACGCAACTCCTTCTTCTTTTCCTCTGGTATGACATACATTATCTAACCTTCAATGCATATTTCCCAGGCATTTTTAGTCCAGCTTTCTCCGCAATTTTTGAATTATTTGGATCAATTACTATCAAGTAGCCCTGCCAGTTATCTGATGTTGACTCTCCGCAATAAGGACATGTGCTTCTGTTCGTCAATATATGACATTTTCTGCAGGCCTTCATTTCTTTTCCTCCTTCCCTTTTTCCTTCTTATCCTTTTCCTTCCATTCTTCTTTGCCAAGTCCTGGTTGACGCATAGTTAAACCAATTTTACTTTCTCTTGGATTCATCTCATTTAATGAGACAGTAACAATTCTGACTCTGATTTTATCTCCCACTTTTAGCACTTTTTTTGTTTCCTTACCCTCCATTCTTTTATTATCTACATCTACAAGGATGCGATCGTCCATAATCTGACTTTTATGAAGCAGGGCATCTAATGGTCCAATATGACAAAAGGCTCCGAATTCAACAATATCGCAAACAATGGCATCGACCACTTCATGCAACTCTGGTTTAAAAGTTAATGCATCAAATTCAACCTGCTGGTATATGGCTCCATCTCCATGCAGAATGAAGCCTTCCCCTTTCCTCTTTACATTTTTTGTTAAAACAATCAAACCATATTCTTTATCCATTGTTCCCTCAAATGTCTCTTGCACTATTTTATGACCTACTTCTTCCAAATCTTCTCCAATGTATGAAGGCGGAATCCTTATGGTATTCTCCATCTTTACCATATAATACATGCGTTGGAAATATGCCATCGCTTATAAATATTATTGATTGATGCATCAAATTTTGAAAAATAGAAAGTAATCCAATGGAGAATCAGAAGGAGAATCAGAAGGTGAAGATTTGCTGGTGCCCTGCCATGCATACTAAAACAATCTATCTAAAATAACCCCAACCCAAAAGCTACATATAATAAAAATTCATACTGAAACAATGAAAAAGGAAAGAGAAGAAAAAATTAAAATTGGGATAGTTGTTTCTGAATTTCACTACGATATCACCATGATGATGCTTGAGCGTGCCAAGGAGCATGCTGAATTTTTAGGAGCAAAAGTGGAGAAGATAATAAAGGTGCCTGGTGTGTTTGACATGCCTCTCGCAATCAAAAAGCTTTTGCAAGATATTAGCATCGATGCCGTTGTTGCTTTGGGAGCTGTTATAGAAGGTGAGACTGAGCATGATGAAGTTGTAATGCAGAATGCTACACGTAAAATAGCTGATTTAGCTGTTCAGTATGAAAAACCAATTGGCTTGGGAATAACAGGACCAGGTATGTCAAGGCTTCAGGCTGAAGAAAGAATAGAGAGAGCGAAACAGGCAGTGGAAGCTGTTGTAAAAGTGTATAAGAGACTTCATGCTTGAAGGAAAAAAAGCAATAATAACAGGAGCATCGAGAGGCATTGGAAGGGCAATTGCAATTTTGTTTGCGAAAAATGGCGCATTTATTGGAATAAATTACAGAAAAAGCCAGGCGAAGGCAGAAGAAGTTCTTTCAGAGGTGAAGAAATATTCTGACGGAGTTCTTTTACAGGGAGATGTTGGGAAATTTGAAGAAGCAAAAAAGATTGTTGAAAAATTTGTTCGTAAGGCAGGGAGAATAGATATTCTAGTTAATAATGCGGGCATATATAAAAGAAGAAAATTCAAAGATTTGGATGAAGAACATTGGGAAGAAACAATGCAGAATAATCTAAAAGCATGCTTTAATATGTGTAAATGCTGTTTGCCATATATGAAAAAAGGAAAAATTATTTTTGTATCTTCTCAACTCGCTTTTAAAGGCTCTTCCCATGGAGCAGACTATGCTACAAGTAAGGCAGGTATGCTTGGGCTAATGAAAAGCTTATCTTTAGAACTTGCTCCCGATATAACTGTTAATGCGGTTGCTCCTGGTACAATAGATACAGATATTATAGCAAATTATACTGAAGAGGAGAGAAAAAGGAGAATAGAAAGCATACCACTCCGTAGACTTGGAACACCAGAAGATGTTGCAAATGTTTGCCTATTTTTAGCAAGTAATCTTTCAAATTATATTACAGGAGAAACAATAATGGTTACAGGCGGACTTTATATCAGATGACTTATTTGAAAGGAATCCACATGATTTCTTTTCCTCCCTTCACCTTTTTCTTCTTTATGCTATTTAAAAATTCTGCAATTTCTTTCCCAGTATTGGAGAGATGATATCTTTTTTCTTCATCCTGCTCTAATACGCCGTCATCTTTCAATTTTTTTAAATGGAAGCTTAATTTTGGATTGTCTTCTATACCAAGTTCCTGAGCTATTTTAGTAAAAGGATACTTTTCACCACTTGAAAGGAGGCTTATAATTTTCCTCCTGATATAATTTGATATGGAATCAGATAAAATTCCAAGATGTATGTCTGTAATTAGATCTTGAAGCATTTCTCTTTCTCCTTCCTCCATATTTTTTAAATTTGCGGAAAAAATAAGATAGCATTTTTCTGAAGAGGATTTTCTGTTGAGCCATTCAAGAAATTCTCTAACTTCATCAACATTATTTTTTTTCAATAAATATTCAATATTTGTTAAAAGGATGGCAAAATTTTTACCCATATTTTTTTCAATATCCTTCTTTACTTCTTCCAACTTTCTTGGCTCCAGGTCTTTTTCTAAAGGAACTATAATTGTGTTGGGAATGTTTTTTACCCTTTCAACTTCTCTTGTTATGCATATCCCACCACTTTTTTCTGCAATTTTTTTAAATTTTTCAAAGTAATCTTCTCTTTCATAAAATTCCTCAATTTTTTTGAATTTTATGTCTTCTATTGCTGCAAGTATACTGCTTTCAAGCTCCTCAATATTAAATGGCTTTCTTATGTAGTCTGATGCTCCTTCTTTCATTGCTTCTATGGCGGTGTCAACGGTAGCATATGCAGTAATCATAATTACAGGCAAAGAAGGCTTAATCTCCTTTATTTTTTTAAGTGTTTCAATGCCGTCCATCCCTGGCATTTTTATATCCAAAAAAACTATATCAGCATTTTTGATTTTATCTAAACATTCTTCTCCAGAAAGGGCAGTTATTACTTCATACCCATATACTTCTAGTGCAGTCTTTGCCGCATCTAATATACTTTCATCATCATCAACAAAAAGTATTCTATTTATCATATTATCCCCCCTTTTAATAAAACATGAAATGTTGAACCCTTTCCTTTACTTTCAGCCCATATTTTTCCTCCATGACTTTCAACAACATTTTTGGCAATCGCCAGTCCTAAGCCAACGCCTCCACCATCTCTGGTGTAAAATGGCTCAAAAATCTTCTCAAGCTCGCTTGGAGGAATACCTTTTCCATTATCCTTTATGATTAGATGGGCAAAAGAGCCATCTTTTTTTGCCTCAATAGATATAATTCCTTTTTCATGTGTATATTTTATTGCATTCAGTATAATATTTTTCAATGCCTTTTCAATCAATTTCCTATCACCTTCTATAGTAAGAGAATCCTCAATGTTTATGTTAATCTTTTGCTTTTTCTCTCGTGCCATTTCCTCAGTTTCTGTAATGATAGATTGAATTGCTTCTTTTACATAAAATTTCTCTTTCCTTAATTCCAGCTCTTTTATATCAACAGAAGGGATTTGAAGCATATCATCAATTAGCTTTGTCAATCGCTCAATATTTTTTGCCATTTTTTCTAGCTTCTCCCTCTGAATTTTATTAAGCTTTCCCAATTTTTCCTTTCTCAATAAATCAGTATATGTTTTTATAGCAGTTAGTGGTGTTTTTAATTCGTGAGCAATAATATCAATGAATGTTGACTTCATTTTGTCAAATTTTGCTTCAGTTAGTCTGCGATATGCTTCTTCAAGTTTTTTCTTTCTTTCTGCAAGCTCTTCTATCAACCTTTCTCTACTCATTAAGGTTATCTTTTCTTCTTCAAGTATTCCTTTTGGAAGTTTCTTTATGAAATCGTATCTATACATTTCCTCTTTCACGTTATTCGGAAGCTTTCTAAAATTTTCTGTAATTTTGTCATAAACACTTTCTCCAAAAAATCTTTCAAGTATATGACGTGTTCTTTCTAAAAAACTCAAAAATTTTTCTTCTCTCTGCTTTTCTCTATATCCAAAAATAGGATGGAATTCAATTCCCCCTTTCTTAGTTATAGAAACCCCTTCAATATCTGTAACAATTCTTATTTCTCTTAATTCTTCTGTCCTGCATTCCCTTAAGATTGGCTCCATAACAAGTTTGAAGAATGAAAACGGGATAAACCATTTAATAATTCTCCTATCTATTTTTCCGATTTCTATCCTCAATTCCTCAGCAATTTTTTCATATGGAACAAATGTTGCATATAATTCAATGAGCTTTGTTATGAAATATGAGAAAGCCTCACTTAACTTTTCTTCCTGTATTTCATCTATATCTTCTTCCATAGGCTTTGTTTTTAATCTCTCATCTATTCCTATATAACAACCAGCAATGATGGGATATTTTTCTATACTACCTTCCAAAACCCTCTTAACATTTTCTATTCCTATTAAAGAAGATATCTTGCCTATTATGTAATTTGATAATTTTTTAAATGCTCTTATGAGTGCAACGTCTTCTCTTAGCAATATTTTATATTCCTCTCCCTCCTCAGTTCTTACTGATGAAATCAAACTTTTTTGAGCTATAATAACCAATATCTCAATAATTATTATGCCGATTGGATAGAAAAGAGAAGCATAAATAGGCAAATTTAAGGAAAATTCAATGAAAGAATAGATGAAGATTACTGGAACAATAGAAAGAGCTATCAAGAACCATATCAGATATGTTCTCCTGTACATTCTATATACTTTGAAGGCTATGCTAAAAATGAAGAAGGATAGAAGTAGATTTATAGTTAAAATTATAATCACTCCCGTCATTTCATCACTTCCTTCCAATCAAGATATATTTTTACAACTCCATAAGTTAATATGGAAAGACCGAGCAGAATTATGGAATATGAGAAAAACCTTATTTCCTCTATATCATCTCCTACAAAAATCCATGGAAGGATAAAGAAAATATAGCCTGCGACAACAGTCAATGCTCCAAGTACGAGAACACTCCCAATTCTAACCTTTATCAACTTCATTATTTGGTAAAAATATCTATAGGATAGGATAGGAAGAAGTAAAGAAACCAATGTGCAAACTATTAACAGCAATCGAATCATATTTTTAAAAACTATATAGTTTAAAAAATTTGAGGAGAGAGAATGTTATTAATATCTCCGGATGTTATTAATACCTTAGGATGTTATTAATACTAGGTATTAATACCCTCCTATTTTTAAGCTTGGGTCTCCCAGCAAAACCCACTCCTGCACCGTTTTGCAGTCAATGTTGTCTTTCATAACAGGAAAAGTTGTAACGTAGTTAGATATCGCTGTTGAATGCACTTCTCCAAGCATGTCTTTTCCTTCCTGTCCATATACTCTGAAAAATTCAATGTCAATCCATCCTCCATAAGCCTGTATGCAATCTGGTATTCCATCTCCATTCCCATCGCCAATTGCCCCATATCCATATCCAGTACAGCCTATGGTGGCTATTGCTCCACCATCTATCTTGCGGGTAAGCCACCAGCTCCAGCATTCCGGTCCAGTTTCTCCCCAGTATATGTATTCCAGCCATTCCTTTCCTTCATATATCTTTAGCAAGTTTAGTAATGTGACATTAAATTGGCTGTTATGGCATCCTCCAACAACGCATACAGGATACATGCCTTTATTTGAAAGCATTGGCATATTTCCTATCTTTAAGCCGTCTATCCATGTTTCTTCATCATGTGGTGGATGAGTTGCCCATCCCATTGGATTTCCATGCCCCTCGAAATCAAGAAAGCCACATCCATTTTCTATTGCATTCATTACATCTTTTGGGCTGTTAAGTGTGCCCAATGATGTCCATAACTTTACTGCTTCGAATCCTTCCATATATTCTAATGCTTTTGCTGTGCTCAGTTCACCTTCATAATAGGGGTCATCTTCAGGAGGAAATGTATCTCCAGCAACAACGACCATTCTCTTAAACCACTCCTGATTTTTCGCATTACTATTCTCATATTCTATTATTTTGTTTACCATAATATTTACTTCCTTTTCATTTCTGCATGCAAGCCTCCCTACATATACATCTGGATTTAAGTCAAGTTTATCTTTCTGAAGAGTTTTCCATTCTGCAAAAATGCCATTTCCATTGCTGTCCCAATCATCAAAAACAGGCATACCATCTTCATATTTGTAAATGTCAGAGAAATATAGGTCGCATAAATATGCATATTCTGCTTTTACCTCTCCACCACTTCCATCATATAAATGTGAGTAACGAACTGGAACCCACCACTTTTCTTTTAGTAGCCCACCGTGGCGCCCCCCAACAAGCATAACATATTTTATTCCCCATTGCTCAATAGCATTTTTTATGAAATACTTGACTTTTTCTGCATCATCTCTTCCACTTACTGAAAAATAATTTCCCCCATATATCTCACTCAAGCCAGCTATTACCGTTTTCAGTCCATGGTTCTCTTTATGCTCTTTTAATGCCTGCAAACTATCTTTCCATTCATCTGGACATATTATAAGCAAATCGTATTCATCAGCTTTTATAACTGGCTCAGATGGAAGCTCATAATTTATCTTCACTCTAATGCTATTTGTATAGAGCAATGTATTTTCTCTTGGCAAATATCTGCATGGATAAATGAATAAGGAAAGTGTAACGACTCTCTCTCCATTGTATAAGCCGACAGTCTTTCTACATTCCACCCAATTTTCTGGAAATGCTTTATCTTCCTCATATATTTCTCCTTCTTTTACAATAACTTTTCCATGCATAGTTGCCATGGTAAACATTGGATATGGCTTTATTTTACTATCTAACTTCATCTCCTTTACTTCTCCTTCTTCTGCTTCAACATTGATTTTTGTTCCAATTGGGAATCTCGTAACATCTACTTTATATGGCAGAATCGGTTTTCCTTGATGCATAATCTGTTTTGTACCTTCGATGCCAACGATTACATACCCATCACTTTCTTTTATCTCTGGCATAGAAAATTCAAATAATTTTTCTATAATATTTTTCTCATGTGTCTTTGTTATTCCATCATTAATGTTATCTACGCTTTTTAAGCCAGCAATTCCTCCTCCAAATAAAAATACACATACTATTCCTAATACTATAAACTTCTTCATGCAACTGAATTCATCCTGATTTAAAAAATTAACGCTTGTTATTCGCCCTGTTGCATATACTTGCTAACACACATTCTTTGCACCTTGGCTTTATTGCATTGCACGTATATTTTGCGAGTAACCAAAATAAGCCGACTATTTCTTCTTCTCTTCCCTTAATTTTTTTCCATGGAAAAATATTGCTAAGTTTCTTCTGAATTTCTTCATATTCTGCATTCTCGTCTACGAGTCCCATCCTGATGGCTATTCTTCTCATATGAGTGTCTACAACAAAAGCTTCTTTATATCCGTGTATAGAAGATATTATAACATCTGCAGTTTTATTGCCGATACCAGGCAACTTAAGCAATTCCTTTCTTGCTTCCTCTTTAGATTTTTTAAATAACCAATCCAGTTTGCCATTCCAATTTTCTACAATATATTTAGAAATATCTATTATTCTTCTTGCCTTTATCTTATGAAGTCCTCCAGCTTTTATTGCTTCACTCAGCACTTTCTCATCTGCTTCCATCAATTCATGAGGGCTTATCTGAAATTTTTTCTTTAGCCCAATATATGCTTTCCTTGTATTTTGTGAAGAAGTATTTTGGGAAAGAACTGTGAAAATAAGTAGATGGAACGGCTCCTTTTTTATTTCTTTGTATTCTGTTTCCTCATCTTCCTTCCACCAATACTTTTTGTATTTTTGTAATTCGTTAATCATTTCCTCTGTAAGCATGTTTCATGTAATAAGAAACGAAATATAAATTAACACCAATTCACAGTATCTCCGCATGTTGGCTAAAAATTGCTGTTACCATGACTTATTTTTGCTAACAGCAATACAGAAAAGAGGATTGTTTGTCTCCTTTTATCTTTGTCAGTCTAAATTACAAAAATTCTACTTTCTCTGTAAAATAATGAACAAAAGATAGTGCTGTAACTGAGAAAGAAAGGTCAATTAAAAATTTCATTGTTTTAAGATACATTAAACAATCTCTTAGCAATCTTTCAATTTCTCTCTCCTTTCTCATTCTATCTTCAATAAAATCTTTCCATCTTTCAGCTATTATTGGATGAAATGCCTTTATGAAATACCAGAGATTGTATATGATGCACATAAATAGGAAAAAGAAGTATCTTACAGTAAAGTCAGCTGTTTTTGTTCTAATCATAAAATTGCTTTCAGCATCTCTGTAAAAATTCTCTATGTTCCATCTCTTGCCATATAAATCTGCAAGGGATGACAGATTTGCTTT
>VBQI01000052.1 GCA_008297865.1 Thermoplasmata archaeon | reverse complement strand
TATAATAACGGTTGATCTTGATTTTGGGCAGATTCTATCCTACTTCAAAACATCGAAACCATCTATTATAATCTTCAGATTGAAGTATCCCTCGGTCGAAAAAATCAACAGCTTGCTTTCATCAATTATTCCAGAAATTGAGGGAGAGATAGAAAAAGGTTCCATCATAGTCGTAGAGGATGAAAAAGTGAGGGTAAAAAATTTGCCAATTGAATAGTGGATGGAATGCTTCCTATGGAGATAACGATAAAAATTCTTCACCATAGATTTGAGTGAGGTGGAAGATGTTATGAATTGGTTTCTGTTACTCAACGTATCCAACCTTTATGCCCATCTTATTTGCAATTTTTGCCTGTAATTTACTTGTAATGATTCTCCCATAATTGATTGCTCGCAAAATGTATAGCGGATCATATATCGGAATTTTTGCTCAACAGAAATCTTCATGACTTCTTCCAGATATTTACAAGTTCAAAGTATCAGTTACTATTACGATCCTCCCCTGCATATCTTGATGCCCTTCCTTCTATGTGCTTCCATTTTCAATAAACTTTCTGATTTCCCATTTTGTATTACAATTACGAAAACTTACTTCCTACTTCCTATCTCCTCCTTCATATATGTCAGCATTTTCTTTGGGTTGACCGTATCAATGAAGAGGTTAAAGTCATCTCTTCTAAATTCTTTTATTGCCGTCAGAATGACAACATAAATTGCTAAGCCTATGGCAAATATTGCCACCAAATCATACCACCTTGCTACAGTATAAAATTTGTTGATGTAATTTGCTGCCATTCCCGCCAGCACAGCGGCAAAAAAATGTTTGAGTACGCTAACATTTATTCCTATACCACTAATTTTGTATGTTATGAATCGTGTATAAACAAGGCCAGCAAAATAGGCGATAACTGTGGCTATAGCCGCCCCCGTGCCTGCCAAACCGGCGAGTTTTATTCCCAAGCTTTTTATGTCCCTCGGAATAAGAAGGAAGTTAAGCACAACATTTATGCCGAGCATTATGAGCATTCTATTCCTTGCGAGTTTTGGCATATCCATCCCAAGCAATTTCGTCTGATATGGTCGCTCGAGGGCATCGAAAAGGGCAAAGAGAGGAAGAATCTGCATTATTGGTATGGCGGTGTAGAATTTCTTTGTCAGCAAAATATATATCGTGGGCTTTGCAAGAAAGATAAGGAGGAAAACGACTGGCATCAGAATCATGCTTATATATCTTTCAGCCTTCATCGCCATTCCTTTCATTTCATCAACTTTGTTCCCAACATACATTGCAGACATTGTCGGCAACAAAAGCATTCCAAAGGCAACGGTAATGTTATTTATATATCTCGAAATCCTCACAACAGAAAAATAATCTGCTCCCTGCTCGTATCCCCAGAAAAGCTGAATGAGAACCTTATCCAAGTTAGTCATTATTATAAAAGAAATACTTACAAGCGAGATGGGTATGGCAAATCTGAGGTAGGAAGAAAAATATTCTCTCGTCGGCTTATCAATGGGCTCGCGAAAGAAAAGGGCGGCGGAGGCAAATAAAGCAAGGCCACCTATGACATATGAATACACGATCCATATGGCATCATATTCGTTAAATACAAAATATGCTGTCGCCACCGTTCTGGCAACGGCTTCGATAAAGATAGGAAGCTGAGCAAGTGCAATTTCCATTTTAGCCCTGTATGTTATTCTAAAATTCTGAGCTAAAGCTAAAAGAATATAATATGCAAGCATAACATATACAGCTTTCTCCTGTTCAGGTGTTTCAAACCCACGTCCTATGACATATTTCCATACAAATATGGAGGCAAAAACAGCAATTATCATTATAAAAGTAAGGATGAGGCGAATTGAAAAGAAGGCCGCATTGCATTTTCCTATATCCTTTCCCTCAGAAACTCTTTTTATATGGGCTGTTGGGAATCCAAGATTTGAAATGAGATTGAATAGAGCAACAAATCCAATGGCAAAATTTAGTAAACCCAGAGCAAATTTCGGAAAAACATAATATCTGGCAATGAGATATAGGGCAACATAATTGAGTAATCCAGCGAGTGAGTTAGTTGCTACAACCAGCGCTGATTTGCGAGCAATCACAAGCGTAATGGTTGCAATGTTTAAATAATGTATGGAAACGAGCTTGATGATATGTTAAAGCCCGCCTCCATATAAGCATGAGGACGGTAAAATGTTGTACGCAGATTTATTTAATGAAAAGGTAAATGAAAATTTAAATATCGATAGCCCATTATATTTAGGGGAGAAAATGATTGGTAAGAAGATGATAGTAGTTGGGGTAGTGGCATTATTATGTCTTGTAACAATTAAGCCGACTATAGGAAATCATGCAAAAGTTATAGAAGTGAAAATTGCAGAATATAAGCCAGATGGAAGCATTGAAATAAGAAATGCAAAACTTACGCAAAAAGAAGCTACCAAATTTAAGGAAGAATTTCTGAAAGCGAAAACGATTGAAGAAAAATTTTCTTTACTTAAGGAATATGGATTTATCCCAAAGAAAAGTAAGCTTAGTGATTGGGAAAATGGCATGTATGAAAGAGCTAAATTAATTGGTCTTTCTATGGATAAAATTAAACAGATTATTTCAAACTGCAGGGCTCTTGGCATTTTCAAATTACCTATCTTGCTAAATTTGCTTTGTAAAGTAAATGCTGTTTATTTGCTGGGAGGAGAGGCACATCTTGGATTTCCTCCCATTACGGGATTAAGTAAGTTTGTTGGAGGATGGAAAGCTTTTTCATTTGATGTAGTTGACATGAGCTGGGGCGTGTTTGGTTTTTTAGAAACAAAAGGATTGCTCAGAAGTAAGACAATGGTTTCTATACCGAGTTTCATGTATTTGGCGGGATTTGTAGGAGTGCATATATGCATACCTTTATTACTCAACACCTATACTGGATTTTCGGCGTTTGCATTCGGCGCTGGCTTTGGAATGCAGGATATAAGACTGAATCTTTTTACTGCGGCATTACTAGGATTTATTGCAGGTGCAACAGCGATTTTCATTTTAACAGGTTTTACAGAAGGGGGCTGATGATTCTATAAATTTTTATATTTCTCCCCTTTTATCCTCATGAAAATCCTCTTTATCCACGCAGACTTCATTGAATATGAAGTAAAGAAGAAGGCAATCGAAGATGCCGAAGAGCTTAAAGTAAAAAAAGATGGAATGGAAGATGTTTTAGTGGCTTTCATTTCAGTTGAAAAAAGTGATGAATGGCATGATAAAGCTGTGCAAGAAATAAAAAACGTTGCTTCAATGGTAAATGCAAAAAATATTATGCTTTATCCATATGCCCATCTTTCAAGCGAGCTTGCTTCTCCAGAAAAAGCAGTTGAAATGCTTAAAGCAATAGAAGAAGAGCTAAAAGATGAATACAATGTTAAGAGATCTCCTTTTGGATGGTACAAAGCTTTCAAAATAAGTTGTAAAGGTCATCCATTAGCAGAGCTTTCCCGCCATATAGAATGTAAGAGAGAGGAATCAAAAGAAAAAGTGGAATCAGAATGGTATATCCTCACTCCAGATGGTGATTTAATTGAAGCAGAAAAATTCGATTTTGGCGAATATGAAGAGTTAAAAAAATTTTATGAATATGAAGCATTCGGAAGCAGAGAGGCAGACAGGGAGCCAGCGCACATTAAATTAATGCAGGAACATCAGTTAGTAGAATATGAGCCCGGCTCTGATTATGGAAACATGAGATGGTATCCAAAAGGCTATCTTATAAAAAGATTGCTTGAAGAAAAAGTGGAAGAGTTATGTCTTAAGGCAGGAGCCATGCAAGTTGAAACGCCATTAATGTATGATGTAAGTCACCCATCATTAAAAAAGTACGTTAGCAAATTTCCAGCTCGACAGTATCGTATAGAAGGAGACAAAGGAAGGGAATTCTTTTTAAGGTTTGCTGCATGTTTTGGACAATATCTCATGGCAAAAGATATGACAATATCATATAAACACTTGCCATTGCGATTGTTTGAAATTGCAAAATCTTTTAGAAGAGAGCAACATGGAGAGCTTTCTGGAATCAAAAGGCTAAGGAGTTTTACAATGCCAGATATGCATACCATATGCAAAGATGAGAAGCAAGCTTTGGATGAATTCAGAAAACAATTTTTGTTATCCAAGAAATGGGCTGAGTTGTTGGAAATAGAAGGAGAAATAGCCATGAGATTTGTAAGGGATTTTTTTGAGCGAAATAGGGAATTTGCTGTAGAACTTGTCAAGGAATGGGGTAAACCTGTGCTCGTGGAAATATGGGATAAACGATACTTTTACTTTGTAATGAAATTTGAGATAAATGTAAATGATACCGTAGGCAAATCATTTGCTTTATCTACTGTTCAGATAGATGTGGAAAATCCAGAAGCGTTTGGAATAACATATATAGACGAGAATGGAAAAGAGAAATATCCATATCTTCTTCATGCTTCAATTTCTGGGGGTGTTGACAGATGTGTAAGCGCTTTGCTTGAAAAAGAAGCAATGAAAATGCGGGAAGGAAAAAAGGCATCATTTCCTTTCTGGCTCTCTCCTACTCAAGTTAGAATTATTCCTGTAAGTGAGAAGCTATTAAATGAGTGCATTGAAATGGCAGGAAAGATAAATGCAAGAGTAGATATTGATGATAGAGACGAAAGTGTTTCAAAGAAAATAAGGGATGCAGAAAAAGAATGGGTTCCAATCATTATTGTTTATGGAGAAAGAGAAAGAGGTGGCACATTCAAGCCGAGGTGGAGATTTGAGTGTAATGAAGAAGAGGTAACCATAGAAAAACTTAACAAAATTATTATGGAAAAGATGGAAGGCTTTCCTTCACGGCCTCTTCCGCTGCCCATGCTTCTAAGCAAGAGAGCAAAGTTCAGATAATTTAGTTATCTTATCATCTCTTCATCCACATTCCAAGAAGAGCAATTCCGAGTACCACCAAAAAGGCAGGCACAATTATTTGCATGAAAATAAGCAGGAAAGAAATTTTCTTTGCTTCTTCCGCCATTTCATATACCGAACGGTCGCTCATCCAATACCTTAAATCCAAAACTTTTACTCTGTTGCCAGAAAGTTTTTGAATTTGCCTCTTTTGCTCTTCGGCTTTCTTTATACTTTCAAATATGTTCTCGCTTTTTAAATGGACTCTGAGGGCATCTACTTCAGTGTTTGAAAGTTTTATAAGCTCTTTCATTTTATCTGCTTCTTCTTTCAGCTCTTTGATTGTTTGTTGACTGAAAGAAAGGTTTAGCCTATAAACATCTATCCATAAGATGCCTCTTATTCCAAGCAATGCTTCCAATGGATTTATCTTTTTAACAGATTCTTTTTTCATATCTATAACAAGTCCTGTATTTGGTTCAACCCAATACTTCGTTGTAGTGATATATCTCACATTCGTTCCTACAATTGAATCATACACAATTCTATCTTCTACAGTTTCAAATAGATAGGTATGTATACCCTCATGGTCTTCCTCCCTCACAAAATGTGCCATGGATGGTGCATTTATTTCAGTATTCCACATTATGTAATCTCCTTTTTTTGTTCCTGGTGGAAAAGTGAAAATTCCCTCTCTCTCCATATCTCCATAATTCTTGGCTTCCTCAGCTGTATCTGCATACACGCCATGATATTCTGTTTTACATGCCATCTCTATTTTTTCTCCGCTTTCTTTATCGTATGTATTTGTTTCATCTTTTATAAGTAAGATTTTTTTGCCATTTTCCCAGTAGACTTTTTCCGCCTTTACATTCCTCACCATCTCTATTTCTCTTTTAGGTTGTGAAATGAACCACAGTTCTCCATCCATTTTTATACTTCCCTCAAAATTCTCTGGAATGGTATGCAAATCTGGGAAGCTTGCTTTAACAGCACCATCTTTTTTTACGTAAACAACATATCCTGTATTTGGTTCAACCCAATATGTAGTATTTCCACTGTAATACAAGCGTATGGAGCGGTCGCTCATTCCTTCTATAGCTTCATTGCCAATGAAATAATCCCTGATGCTAACTTCATATCTATAAACTTTAATTCCACCTATTTCTTCTTCTCCGATGAAATATGCAGTGGAAACATCGTTTACATCTGGATTCCAAAGTTCATAATTCCTTTTTTCTACACCAATTGGAAAAGTGAAGAGTCCTTTTTTATCTGAAAGCATGGGAATAAATTCCATAGTCAGTGGATCAACTGCATCTTCAGAATATGAATAAAGTTCTTCTATTTCATTCCCATTTTCATCCTCGGCCTTTATTTCATTTTTTATTATGTAATAAGTATCTTCAGTTTTTACTACTTCAACATGATTGCATACTATAATGTTATGTCTCTCATATTTGGCATTTGAAGTATTGAGCATGGTTATATTTCCTTTGAGAAATACGCTAATATTTAGGTTGGACGGCAATTTATGTAAATCTGGAAATTCTGCATATTGCTCTATATGCTTTTGCAGGTCTACGATAGTGCCTGTATTAATTTCCACCCATGCTACTATATCTCCGTTGTAAAACATTTTTACTCCAGGCAATTCTGGAAGGTAACCGGTAAATACATTTTCCTGCCATCCATGAAATTTGTATGTTTTCACGCCCGCCCTCTTCTCCTCTCCAATAAAGTAGCCTATTGCTGCAGCATCATCTCGTGTTATATAGCCATGTTTGACGGCATCATCTAAATCGCTGTTCCATACCAGATAATTTTTCTTTTCAACACCTATTGGGAATATCCATTGTCCAATTCTATCTACATCCCCATATCCTTCAATATTCTCTACTGTATAGGGATCTATTCCATATATCTTTACCATACACAATTCATCTATTTTTTGATTTGTTAATTTATCCTTTACATCTATATCTTCCCTTATTAAAAGCACATTTCCTTCTTCTTTAACCGCTCTTAAATGTCTTGTAATTTCAACATCTCTATATTCCATTTCTACCGTTGTTGTATTAAGCATACCAAGTTTTCCCTCATAATATATTATTTTATCTAGATCATCTGGTATTCTTTTCATTGAAGGAACAACGTAAAAGGAAAGTGAAGGTGAAATAATGAAAAAAATGACCGCTCCAACGAGAATCAAGCTCTTTTTATTCATAATGGAGTATATGAAAGGAATTTAAGAAAGTTTTGAAAATGAATTTGAAAAGTTGGTGGTTCATAAGAAACATGGTGGTTCATAAGAAACAATAATAAGCCTTCTCATTTTTCTTTTTGTGAAGAAAATCGCTATTAAAATGGCAACGAGCCTTCTCATTTTGTTCATCAGGAAAGGAGTGTTGCAGTCTTTAGTTGCTTTGCTAGCTTTTGCAAAACCAAGTAAAGCTTTTGCAAAACCAAGTAAAAAATATGTTGATGCAAGAAAAAAAGCTTTAGAATTGCTGGAAGAAGCAATAAGGAAGGAAAAAATAGATGAAAAAATATTGCCAATTGTGAAAAAATTAAACAGTAAATTCGATTTCTTCACTACAAGCAGTTGCTCAGGAAGAATAGCCATTATGGAGATACCATGTGCAGGCATAAAGAAAAAGGCAAAATTTTTGGGAAAATGGCATAGGAAAGTGGAGGTAAAAGAAATAAAAGGGGCAATTGAAAAGGCAAAAAAAGGAGAAATATGGTTTTTGGTTCAATCTCCAATAATTCATGTTTCAACATTTTCAATGGAAAATGCAAGAAAATTGCTTGTCATTGCAAATCAGAGTGGCTTTAAATACTCTTCAATAAAATCTTTTAATGGAAGAATCGTTGTTGAAATTCTCGGAACAGAGAGAATAGATGCACCCATTGGAAAAGACGGTAAGATATATGGAGGAGGAGATTATATTGATATGCTGACAGACATTGCAAATTTTATGATGGAAAGAATGGAAGCAAATCTGCGAAAACTTGAAAGAAATATAGATTGTCTATGATTCTGATTATTTATACAATTCTGCAAGCTTTAATATTCTTCTCGCCTTTTTTTCTACTGGCAAATCGATCATTCTTCCATTATATACTGCTGTTCCCTCTCCTTTCTTCTTCGCTTCTTCTATAGCCTCGATTATTTTCTTTGCTTCCTCCACTTCCTTCTCATCTGGAGCAAAGCATTTGTGAATGATTTCTATCTGTGCTGGATAAATTGCTCCTTTGCCGTCAAAACCAATTTCAGCAATTCTTTTTGTTTCTTCTATTAAGCCATCTTCATCTTCAATATGAGGATATACTGTATCCAGAGCCTGAATTCCTGCAGATTTTGCAGCTATTAAAATTTCGCATCTTGGATAAAATAATGCCTCCCATGTCCTTTTACATCCCACATCTCTGGTATAATCTTCTGCTCCAAAAGCAAGGGCAACAATTTTCTCGCTACTGCTTGCAATCTCTCTTGCATTCGCAATTCCTTTTGCAGTTTCTATTATTGGCATTAAATGGCAATCAACGCCAGCTTCATCAAGAATTTTTTCTATAACTTCCACATCTTCCTTGCTCTCTACCTTTGGAATGCATATACCATGTGGACTTCCATAAGCTATCTGCCTTATATCTTCTCTTGCCATTTCCTTGTTTATTCTCACCCATGTTTCAGCATTTCCAAAATCCATTGTCTTTAAAGCATTCTTAACCAAATAGCGAGCATCTTGCTTGTTTTCCATGGGAACAGAGTCTTCTAAATCGAGGATAGTGCAGTCACAACCATATACGGCAACACTGTTTATGAATCGAGGATTATTGCCTGGCACATAAAGCCTGCTTCTCCTTACTCTATCCTTAGAAGTCTTTCCTCTTCTGATTTTTTTATCTGGAACCTCATCTCTTATTGCTTTAGCCACAGCAGACTCTAAACGCGCCAATATTACATAATCAAGTGCTCCATTTTCTATAACTTCTACATCTGCCTCTATTTCTATTTCTTCGAGTCTTTTGTTTATCATCTCTTTTATATGTTCTTCAAAAAGCTCTGCAGTCTTGCTTACAATTTTTACTTCTCCCTCGCCGGGCTTAACTTTAACTATGCAATCCCTCTTATTTTCCGTTCCAGCTATAGCTTCCCCCATTACCTTCATTTTCTCCCTCTTGCTATTTCAAAATCTATAAAATCGCAATGATGAACTATTATTGCCTCATTACACCTTTCCACCATTTCACCTTCTTTCGAATGAGCAGAAATAACGTTAACAATTTTATCATCTAGCCCAACTTCCATGGCAAGAAAAGCTCCAGAGATAGGATGACGAACATATTTCCCAAATTCTGATTTTACAACCTTGCCGTCTCTCTTTTCATATTCTAAAAGCTTGCCAATGTCATGAAGCAAAGCGCCAGCAAGCAGGACATCGATATTAACATCTTGCCTCACTTTCCCTATTTCATATGCCATTTTTGCCACATTATTTACGTGCTTAACATAAGAATATGCGTCAGAAAGCAATAATGTAAAAGGTATTTCTTCCAAATTTTCCCATTTTCCTCTCTCCATTGCAATTTCGTAGCATTTCTTTACTTTATTCTTTACTTCTTCGCTTTTTATTTCCTTTATTAAAGGAAATGTTTCTTCTAAATCCATGAATGGGAATATTGTACCATTTTATAAGTTTCTCCCCAACCCATCCAGTAAAAATAGAGCCGGCGAAGGGATTTGAACCCTTGACCTGCTGATTACAAGTCAGCCGCTCTACCGGGCTAAGCTACGCCGGCTTCAATGAGAATATA
>VBQI01000051.1 GCA_008297865.1 Thermoplasmata archaeon | reverse complement strand
TGTTGGATTTTCAGGGAGCCAAATAAAATCTGCTTCCAGCGTTCCAGGTGCAGCCTCCCTGCTCCCTTCCCATAAAAATTCTCCATTTGATGAATATTTTCTCACACAATATGTTGGGCTTCCTCCAACTTTCTTATATCCTGCTGCAATAATATTGTTGTTCGCATCTGTTATCACTCTTTTTATTTCTCCATTAACGTCGTCTCCTTTTCCCCAATTGTTCCAGAGTTCCTTCCCACTGCCATCATATTTAACTAAATACCATTTCCTCTGATATTCTTTGCTCATATAACCTGCAACAATAATATTTCCATTTGAATCTGAGGCTATGCTAAGTGCATCATCTTTTCCGCTGTTTGTCTTTGTTCTCTTCCAATTTACCTTATTTATTTCTCCATCATACGCATAGCATATTGTGAAAAAGTCTTCATCCTTGTTTCCTGTCACTACCAACTTATTTGAAAGGATGATAGCATCTGATGCAACGCATGTCTTTCCTTCTTCATAATAATATTCAACCCATTTTTGCTCCAGATTTTTATCATACTTTACAATGCAATACTTACTTATATTCTCACTTTCAATAGAACCTATAACAATTACATCATCACCTTTTATATCTATACCAAAGGCGGCATCAGTTGCAACATCAAAAGATACCTTCCTCAATAATTCTCCATTTGTTTGGCTAACTTTTATCGTCCAAAAATCTAAGTTTGTCAATGCACCAGATGTTATATCCAAATACATTGTCATTCCTGTTGCATATATGTTTCCATCATCATCTATCCCTATATCCATTAGATAATCTCCGAATCCATTATCATATGTTTTATTCCATATTTCTTCTCCCTTGCTTGTATATTTAATAATTAGATAATCGGTAGAATACAATTCTATTTCTTCTCCACCTATCTTGAATTTGAATAATTTTTTGCCTGCTGCGCCCCCTACATATATGCTACCATCTGGGCCGATAGCAACTGCTTTCCCAACATTTTGGGCATATGTATCGAAGTCTACACTCCATATTAGCTTTCCATCCTCTCCATCATATTTTTCCGTCCTTGCCACCTGTTTTTTATCTGCCTCATAAAATCCTGTTATAATAACATCTCCGTTCCCATCAACTGCAACACCACTTGCCTCTTCTTGCACATCATCAAAACCCTGAGGAGTTGCAAGTGGCAGAAGGAAAAGTGCCGCAATGAACAAACCTACCTTTTTCATATGGATGAATTTGTTTCTCATTTATAAAATGTATGGTGCAATTATATCCTCAATATCGCTTCAAGATAATGGAAAACAGGAGACAATATATCATTACATCTGCAATTTCATCCTCAACCTCCCTCTTTTTACGATTATCTTTTTTTATCCCCTCAAAACTAATGTCGTTCCATTGAAAATGTTCCATTAATTCAGCTGACTCAATTGCAATAGAAATAGCGAGATTTTTTGGTGTGTGATATTTTTCCCAATTTCTTTCTTTAACAAACTTCTCAAGTCTTTTCATTACTTCGTCCATGACGTTAAATAAAAAGCTTTATTATAAAAGTTTGATATTATAATAATGCTTAAAGAAATTGTGAGAAAGGATTTTAGAGAAGTTGATAAAAATGATGAAATCAGCAAGATATTTGGATATCTCTATGGGGAAGCTGATTTACCAATTGTAATGGATGGAAAAAAGCCATGGGGTATGATAGATGAAAGAAGGCTTATAAAAAGCAAGCTACTGGGAAATGAGAAAATAAAAGATTTTGTGGTAGGGGTGCCAAAACTTGATGCAAGCTATTCAATAAAGAAGGCAAAGGAAAGAATGGTAAAAAGTGGGGTGGATAAGATTATTGTAACATCGGATAAGAGACTAGTTGGATATGTAACAGCAATTGATATTGCAAAAGAGTTAGGCATATCAAAAAGAGCTCATGAACTTATGGAAGAAATTGAAGCAATAAATGAAGATGATGAAATGGGAGATGCCTTAAATGCGATGAGAAGGAAAAACATAAAAATTTTACCAGTCGTATCAAATAAAAAATTTTGTGGCGTCATTAGCATAAAAAACGTTTTGCCATTAACGTCTACACATGAAAAAGTTACTGATTATCATCAGGAGAAAACCTCACTTCTTGATGCTCCAGTAAAAGGGTTTATAGAAGTGGGCGTGGAAACTTGCATGCCAAATGATGGTGTAGAAGAAATAATCGATATAATGGAAGAGCAAGGATTTGTTATAGTTTGCAAAAATGGCGAATATATGGGTGTGATAGAGCCAATTGACTTGCTAAAATAATTATCCATACATTATATCATTTCTTTCATCTTCCTCTTCCTCTATCCTCATTTTCTTTTTCTTTATAAATTTGTATTGTCTCCTTCTACCAATAAATCTGATATCGAAGCGAATAAGCCTTATAAACGTTTTATCTGGGAGGGGCTCTAAAACAATTACATTTTTTGATTGAAGTTTTAGTAGCTCAGTCTTCAACTTTTCCATTGATATGCCCAGTTTCCTGCTTAACTCTTTTACAGTAATTGGATATTCCTTTTGCAACATTTTTATTATTCTTTCTTCAATTGTTCCCGTCTTTATATCAATCATCTTTACCCTTATACCTATATTCTATATTACATGCTCCTTCTATTGACACCATACATGGTCCAACTGGATGAGAAGGAGTGCATGCTTTTCCAAAAAGCTCGCATTCTTGCGGAAAGATTATGCCCCTTAATACTTCTCCACATCTGCAACCTTTCGGCTCTGGAAATTCTTCAACATCTGCAAGAATATCTTCATACTTCCTCTCTGCATCAAATTCTTCAAATTTCCTCCTCAACTTCATTTTAGATTTTTTAATGATAGGAAAACCTCGCCATTTAGCATCTTCTTCTTCAAAAACTTCATTTATTACCTTAACCGCCTTTTCATTTCCTTCTGGCTTCACGCATCTGACATATTCATTCTCCACTTCATGCCTTCCTTCCTTAACCTGCTTTGCTATCATATAGATTCCCATGAGCATATCTAAGGGCTCAAATCCTGCAATTACATGCGGAATTCTATATTTCTCAGCAATCTTTTCATAAGGCTTCATGCCAATTATTGTTGAGACATGCCCTGGGCATATAATTCCATCAAGCCTTACCTCACCCAATCCAAGCAGAGCATCTAATGCAGGCGGGATAAAGCGATGGCAACTCAATACAGAAAAATTTTCAGGCTCCTGCAGAAGCGTGACAGCTGTTGAAGGAGCAGTGGTTTCGAAGCCAACAGCCAGAAATACAACTTCTTTTTCTTTTGCCATTGCAACGGCATCGTCAATGCTATATGCTATACGCACATCCGCGCCCTCCGCCTTCACCTTTTCCAAAGTTTTGCTTGCAGGCACCCTTATCATATCCCCAAAGCTCACTACTGTTACACCTTCTTCAGCTAATCTTATTCCCTTTTCTATTTCCAAGGAAGTAGTCACGCATACGGGACAACCTGGCCCTTGTATAACCTGCACACCACATTCTTTCAGCAGGCTATCCAGCCCATGCTTTACAATTGTATCCTGATGCGTACCGCATACATGCATTATTTTTAATTGAACATTCATTTCTTTCAGCTTTCTTACTATTTCATCTGCAATTCTTTTATCTCTTAACTGGAACATCGGGCACCTCCATTTCAACTTTTTTTATCGTGCATTCTCTTCCTTTTATAATTTCAACCTCGCTCCCGCATTTAGGACATTTTAGAATTGGAATGGTGATATGAAATTCTTCTTTCATACCATAATCTATGCTTCCTTTATATCCACATTTGCATCTCACCCGTGCCTGCACTTTTTCAATTAAAAGCTCTGCCTTTTCCAGTAATGTTCCTTCCTTTAAAATATCGAAGGCAAATTTCATTTGCTCTTCTCCAAGAAAAGTGAGCTCGCCTATTTGCAAAACAACCTTGTTTATTTCTTTTGCCTTATATTTTTCTGCTTCTTCTAAAATTGCATTAACAATTGCCTGCATAGTGGAAAATTCATGCATTTTTCAGCATTTCCTCAAAAATTTTTATTGTTTCCTTTGCTTCCTTTTCATCTATAACCTGAATGGCAAAGCCTGCATGCACAATTACATAATCTCCTTTTTTTGCATCAACAAGAGATATGTCTGCTTCTCTTATAACCCCTCCATAATCAACAATTGCTTTCCTTCCTTTTATTTCCACCACTTTCCCTGGAATAGCTAGGCACACAAAAAGGAAAGGAGAGGGAATATAAATGCGTTGCTTTATAGCCAGTCAATTCCTGCAGTAAAGAAGCTTTCTCCCATTAGCACTTGCATAGGCGGAATGCCAAGTCCAATGCTTGCAAAATCAATGTAAAGTCCAACAAAGCCCCATATCATTAATGTTTGTGTTCCAACCCAATCCCAGTATTCGAGACGAGGAGGAATTAGCCGAGCATTTATACATCCGGTATATCCAAGGAATAGATATTGTACAAAGATAGGGCGTAGCATAACACCAATAAATGCTTCTCCTGGATATAAAGGAATGAAGCTTTTTCCTACTCCACAGCTGAGTATCGGGTTCAAAAAGCTTATTCCAAAATCTGGAAGCAGTCCAAGACTCTGCACACTTACTTCATTTTCTGGAAGCAATCCAAGTTTTTTCATTTCAGAAAACAGATCGTTAAATATTGATTCAATTTCACTTTTTTCTTCTGGAGTAAGCTCCATATTTTCTCTATCTTTATAGGGCTTATAAATGTATACAGCATCCCATATTTTCTCTATCAGCTCCAATGCTTCTTCCTTAGTCAATTCAGCTTCTCTCTTGACTATTTTTCCTGCAGAAATGACATAACATTTTACTATGCCTTTGTCCCCGCCATCCGCATTGCCTATAGGAAGTGTAGAAGCAAATAAAAGCACAGCCACCAATATTCCGAACAATTTCTTCATTTTTTTACCTCCATAAATAAATGTAAAAGGGCTATATAATTTTTCTTGAAACGAGAGAGATTTAGTTATTTTCTTCTCCAAATATTTTCTTCATCATCCAATCTGCTTTGAAGGGAATTTGCTTATCATATTCCTGACCAATGCCAATAAAATAGAGTGGCTTTTTTATCGTATATGCAATGGAAAGTGCAGTTCCTCCTTTTGCATCCGCATCTACCTTTGTAAGTATAACTCCATCTATACCAACTGCCTCATGAAATTTTTTAGCCTGCTCTATAGCATCGTTGCCTGTCAAGGCATCTCCAACAAAAATAATCATATCTGGCTTTGCCACCCTCTTTATTTTCTTCATTTCTTCCATCAGATTTATGTTAGTCTGCATTCTTCCTGCAGTATCAATCAGCACCACGTCCTTATGCCTTGCTTTTGCATGTTCTATGGCATCGTAGGCAACAGCAGCAGGATCAGAGCCAAAATCATGCTTAATGAGCTTTATTCCCAAATTTTCTGCATGCTTTCCAAGTTGTTCAATTGCCCCAGCTCTAAATGTATCACAGGCAGCTATAATACAACTATAACCCATGTTTTTAAGCTTCCATGCAAGTTTTGCTATTGCCGTTGTCTTGCCAGAGCCATTCACTCCGACAAACATTATAACGATAGGCTTTTCCTTGCTTTTTATTTCTTCAAAGAAATCGCCTTCACTTTCTTTTAAAATGCGATATATTGCATCTCTTATTGCCTTTTCAACAATTTTTCTTGCTTCTTTTCTTGATACGCCAACAAGCTTCTTTTTAATATCCCTTTTTATTTCTTCAGCAACTTCCATTGCAACATCCGATTCAAGCAAATCTATTTCAAGCTGCCACAAAAATTCTTCAAGTTTTTTTTCACTTATACCAAGCCCACTTTTCTTTACTTCTTCAGGCGTTTCTTCTATTGCCTTTTCAGCTATGGTTTCTTTGGCTTTCTTTATTTTCTTTTTAAGAAACCTGAACATCTTCCTTCCTTATTTTCTGTGAAATTTCTTCCATCCTCTGCCTTATGTCTTCTGCCATTTTAACAAGTTTTTCCTCGTTCTTCTTTAATTCTTCAATCTTCTTCTTAATGAAATCTATTGCCCCATTAATTGGCTTTTCAATGAAAACATTTCCTCCAACATTAACCATAACATTTTCCGCATCTTTAATAACTGCTTTTGCAAAAACATTTCCTCCAACTGGCATTAGAACTTCTTTTCCCTTTTCCATTTCAATCATTTCCTGCAATGTCTCCACTGTTCTGTCATGTTCTCTAATAAGCCTCTCTATCATGTCAATTTGTGCATATGTATCTTCCATTTGCTCCTGGTGGCGCTGTAGCAAATATATATTCTTCCTAATTTCTTCTTCATTCATTTTTTCCCTCTACCATTTTTCCTTCCACTATATATCTTACAACTGCATCTTCTATTTCATCTTTTTGCAATTCCTGCACTTTATCAATTTTAATGAATCTTCTCTTTACCTTATGTCTGCTTCCCAGTATAGAAAGCAATCTTTCTTTTGCTTCATCTTCATTGTCGCCAATCACTTCTTTTGCAAACGGTTGCCACCTGTCCTTCATCAAAAATTTTCCTTCAACCCTATATGCCTTCATTTCAATCACCTAAATTTAAAGCTTCTTCAACTCTCCCCATTTCTATACCAGTCGAATCTCTGCTTACAACAGCCCCACGCTCATTTGCAACAACACCAGCCCCAACGTATGGCATACCATGATTTACAGTGCCAATATTTGCTTCCACGCTCAACACCTCCTCTATCATTTTCTTTTCCTCCTCATTTATCTTTGGATGACATAGCACGCCTTTATTTGTTGCTACTCCAGCCATACCAACCGTATTTAAGCCTGCTATTGTGCATTTTCTCACTTCAATTTTCATTAGCCTTTTAATTTTTTCCACTGTTTCATCTGCCATAGATGGATGGACTATGGCACCGTAATCATTCATCAATATATTATTTCCAGCTGCATTAAATTTATCATCAAGAATAAAAATTTCTCCATCAAAATTTCTCTCAATTTTTTCAAGCTCTTCATCTTCAATGAAATCAGTGACAATGATAGCATTGGAGTTCATTGCCAAAAGAGAGCCAACTATTGAGCTCCCCCCAACAGTGAGTTCTATGACTTTAACTTTCAGTACTTCTTCTATTTCTTTTTTATCCTTCTCCGTTAATAAAGGCTGTACAAAAGCTATTGAATTATTTGCCCTACAATAAACCCCAATATGAGGATTTCCATTAAAATCTATCCTCTTAAGCATAGTAGCACTATTTTTCTTTTTTCTCCTCCTTCTCCTCTTTTACATTGCCTTCTGCCTTCTCTTCAATTTCCTCCTTTGTTTTTTCCTCCGTTTCTTCTTCCTCTTTTTCTGCTATCTCTTCTTCCTCGGCAACTTCTTCTGTTTCCTTTACTTCCTCTTCTGTTTCCTGTTCCGGTATCTCTTCTTCTGGAATTTCCTCTTCTGTTACTTCCTCAATCTCCTCCTCTGTTTCCTTGATCTCATCCTCAGGAGTCCTTTCTATTTCCTCCTCTCTTTCCTCCTCTGCTATCGCCCCTTCTTCTGGCTTTTTCACTTCTTCCTCTTCAGCAACTTTCTTCTCCTTCCTCTTTTTCTTCTTTTCTTCCGCTATTTTTATTTCTGCTTCTGGAGTATAAGCCCATATCACGTCTTCCATTTTTACTGCCTTTATTCTAACTTTGCTGGGTATCTTCCTTATACCTCTTTCCCAAACAAGCTCGTTTACACTGCTATCTATTTTCACTTCTCCCTTCATGTGTCTCTCCAGAAATTCTTTAATTTCTTTTATTGCTCTCTTTGCCCTTTTAGTGCGGGGAACTGTTTTTGCTTTATTGAGCGGGATGGTATATATTCTCTCCTCCATAAAATCACCTCTTCAATCTGCCCCTTCTCCAATGTCTTCTCTTAGAGTGTTGCATGAATCGACGATTAGTTCGCATTATAATCCATGCAGGCACCCTTCTATTGCTTTTCATTGCCTTCAATAATCTTTTTTTCCTTGCTACATGTTTATTCCTTGCCATTTAAATCCTCCTTATTTTTATATCCCTCTTCTTTGGCATAAGATGAGAAATTAAAACTTTAAACGCCTCATCTGTTATTTTAGTCTTTATCCTCCCCATCTGATAAAGGCGAATAATTTGATTTTCAATATATTCAGCTTTTTCTGGAGATGCCATCCTTATCCTTTCAAGCCTCCCTCTTGCCTCAGAATCCAGTAAATGGCGCAATATAGCCCTTTTCTGGGCTTTTATCATCTCTTCCTCAACCTGCCTACGTTGCTCTTCTTCAGCTTGCCTTTGCATTTCCTCAAGCATTCTTCTCTTTATTTCCTCAGCATCACTCATTGTCACTCACTTTTAAATACTATATAAAACTTCCTGTTTCCTTAGCAACTTCATGAGCTGTATTGTCTACCAATGATTGCCCTTTTGGCGCTATTCTTCTTCCTTTGCCTTCTACTTTTTCTACTAACTCAAGTTCTTCAAGTTGTTGCAACGCCTTTCTTATAATAGAGCCACTCCCCTTCACATGCCTGTATGGTTTTACTCTTCTATCTCGCCTGCCCCCATATAAATTTCGCAAACGTGATACGCCGATGGGGCCACGGAGATATATTTTTCTTAATATGGAAGCAACTCTTACATACCACCAGTCAGGATTTTCCGGTGGTCGTTCTTTATGTGCTCCAGTCTTCACCCATTTAGCCCATTCTGGTGGCTTTATTTTGTACTCATTTTTAAGCTTCTCCGCCAATCTTTTTATTAAAGGCTCAGCTGGCACATCATAGGCAGTGGTCATCGCAACCCAATACAAAAGTTATATAAAAATGTAATTCTGCAGGCAGGCAGGCAAGCAAGCACAAGCAAATGAGTGATGAGTGTGATGATTAAGTACTAAAACTCTTTATATTTCTATCATCCTATCAAGGGTTTCTTGTATCTCACCATATTCTTTAGATACAATGTTGTTTATCTCATTAATTTCATCGACATCATATGAAAGTCCATCTTGTTCATGATATTCTAAAGAATTTAAATTTTGGAGGAGCTTAAGTAATTTGTCTATAAGTTTTTTACTCATTAAATATCGATAGTGTTTAAATATATCCTCAATTTTCTTCAACTGTCCTTTATTGATGAAGATTTCCTCTTTTTTATCTACTATTCCGCTCCTTGGTATTCTTTCCGCTTCTTCCAGTAATCTTAATAAGGGGGAATACACATAACTTAACCTCTTCTCTAAATATTGAATATATCTGCTCTTTTGATTTTCTTTAACTATCTTTTTTGTTTGAATTGCATAATATGCAGTTATAGCCACTAAGGCCAATAATACAATTATATTTATTATCTGATATTCCATATGAAAATAGTAGATAAATTAAATAAAGTTTTTTGGCGTCTCGTTATCCATTTTCTCACAAACATTGGAGATTCATTATTTGAGCACTTATGATAATGGTTTTTTGAAAAATTAGAATATTGTGGAGGTGGCTACTAAAGTTGAAAAAGCAACAAAACTGTTTGATGCAAATTAAAGCAAGGATGAAAAACTGGAATTAGTAGGGAACAGCAGATCATTTAGGAAAGGAGTTTGTAAAAGAATGCAAAAGCTTTTATCCCAAAGCAATTATGAAAATATGTTTATTCCTGATGCCCAATTTGAAAAATTATGGAGGAAAGTTGTGGGAATTATTAAAAAATGGAGACCAAAACAGGAATACAATGATGAGGCAAAATATAGAGATGACTTACTATCTTTTCTAAAAGCAGAATTTAGAAAAAATCCTATTAGAAATCTTGCTGGTATGCCTGTAAAAACTGTAATACTTAAAGAGAAGGGACGA
>VBQI01000050.1 GCA_008297865.1 Thermoplasmata archaeon | reverse complement strand
TGGAATTTTGGAGATGGAAGCTATAGCTATGATGAAAATCCAATTCACGTATATGCTACTAATGGAACTTTTACAGTTACATTAACCGTTACAGATGATGATGGATCCACTGCATATGCTACTACTCGTGTTACAATTTTAAATCCTTATCAGCCTCCACCAAATGTTCCAAATATTGAAATAACATCGCCATTAAACGGAAGCATTGTTTCAGGCATTACATCAATTCGAGGAAGAGCATGGGATGAAAATGGAAATTCAACGATACAGAAAGTTGAGATAAGAATAGATGGGAATGAATGGATTACTGTAAATGGAAAAACTTCATGGAATTATGAGTGGAACACCTTGCAAGTTTCCAATGGAAAGCATAAAATAGAAGCTCGTTGCTATGACGGCGTTGATTATAGCAATATCGTTTCAATAACTGTTACTGTGAAGAACGAGAAGCCGATACCAATATTGCCATTTATTGTCTTAGGCATTGGCGTCGTTGCTTTACTTGTTTTTATGCTAAGAAAAAAATTTCGTAAAGTTATTTAAGAAGGAGGTGTTGTACATATGATGGATGATAGAGGTCAAGTTGGCGTTGTTGTCGCTATTTTAGTAGTTACACTTATAGTTGCTGTTTTGGTAATTATACAAGTCAATTACGTTCCGAAATGGATGAAGGAAAGAGAAGCTGAGCATATGGACTTAGTTGTAAACCAATTTGCAGGGCTAAAATATTCCTTGGACTTGCAAGCAATGGAGAGAAGCTCTTCTCCATTGACTAATTCCATAACTCTAGGAAGTAAAGAAATGCCATATTTTGTTACTTCTCGCGCATTTGGCTCATTACAAATTCTATCAAATACAGCAAGCAATTTTAGCATAAGTATAAGTGGAGATGGAATGAGAGCAATGTTTAACAACACTTCTTCTAACATTTCTTATGTCCTCTCAATAAGTTCCTTTGAACTATACATATGGAATTTACAGCCTGGCGACACATATAATGTTTCTTTTGCAACTGCATCAATTTCAGCAAGAGTAGAAGAATTTATAAATGAAAGTTTCTGCAAGATTATTCTGACTGTAATAAATGAGACGAATGTTTTATACAATCAATCTGTTGCTGTAGGGATTGAAAGAGGTGGAAGCTACACCGTAAATTTGCTTAACAACGACTATAAATTTTCAACTAAAATTTTGCCATATCTCTCCACACCTTTTAACATTACTTTTAACACTTCTTCCAATGGCTCTTTTTTGTTGGGCTGTATGCAGTACAGACAACAAAATGTTTTTATTTCCTATTCCTTTGGCACTATAAAATATGAGGCAGATAATGCCTATTTTGTTGACCAAAAATACATTTATGAGGGTGGAGCAGTAATTTTAAGCCAAGAGACAGGCAATACTATATTATTACCTCCCTCCGTATATGTCTCAAATGTAAGCAGAACACTAAACATGACACTCATTGATATCGTTGGCATAGCTGGCAAAACAGGAGCAACTGGCTATGGCACTTATTCCATAAGAACGAATTTCTCTCTTTACATAACATATAATTTCATTATGGATAGCTTAGCCATAAATATAACCAGCAATTATTATTCTGCCTGGAAAAAATTTTTGGATGACAGATTCAACGAAAGTGGCATAACATATCAAGTGACAGAAGGAAATGGATATGTGGTATTTAACTTTAGTAACATAACTTTTTCCCTTAACATAGCGAAAATATATGCACAGATTGGTCCCGGATGGGTTAGGTAATTAGGCTTTCAATTCTGGCATCTCCTCAATAGAAGTAAGTTTTTGTATAAGCATTTCTCTCTTATCCCCAACTAAAGCATGTTCAAGCACTTCTTTGAGTGTGGAAACAGGTATGATTTCAACCATATCTTTATATTCTTCTTCAATTAACACGTCCTGCATATTTGCCTTTGGAATTATTACTTTCTTAATCCCTGCCTTTGCAGCTGCTTCTATTTTTGCGGTTATTCCTCCAACTGGTAGAACTGTTCCATGTACGCTTAAAGAGCCGGTCATTGCCACTTCTTGGCTAACTGGGACTCTTTCCATTGCAGAAATAACTGCTGTTGCTACAGATATGGAGGCGCTGTCTCCTTCAACACCTTCATATGTTCCAATAAATTGAATGTGTATGTCCTTGCGAGAAATATCCTCTCCCATATACTTCTTTAGGATAGCTGATACATTTTGCACTGCTTCCCTTGCTATCCTTCCAAGTTTTCCTGTTGCAACAACTTTTCCCTCTGCTCTCGAGCCTGCAGGCGTTACCTCTGCAACTATTGGCAAAATTAAGCCAGAGTATTCACTTAATGAAGGATCTGCGCTCATTACAGCGAGACCATTTACAATACCTACTTTCGCCCCTTCAGTTTCAAAATATTTGTAAGCCTTCTTCCTTTCTATATACTTATCTGCAACTTGTTGCTCTAAGCTCCGTGCAATTTTCTTTGCTTTCAGGACATGTTCTGCAGTGACAACCTGTCTGTCTTCATTCTTTGCAATATCTCCTGCAACTCTTATTAGCCCACCAAGCTCGCGAAGACGCAAAGAAAGCTTACCTTTCTGCCCGGCTCTGCGTTGCGCCTCTCTTATAATCTCTGCAACTGCCTTTTTATCAAAATGAGGAATCTTTCCATCTTTTGCCACTTCTTGAGCGACAAATCTTATCAGCTTTTGTCTGTTCTCTTCATTATCATCCATAACATTATTCATGTAAACTTCATAACCATAACCTCTTATTCTACTTCGCAATGCAGGATGCATGCCGGCAACAGCATCTAAGTTGCCAGCACAGACTAAAATGAAATCGCATGGAACTGGCTCTGTTTTAACCATTGCCCCAGCACTTCTCTCTGATTGGCCAGTGATTGAAAACTTCTTTTCCTGTATCGCCGTCAACAAATGCTGTTGAGATGGCAAGCTTAATGTATTGATTTCATCAATATACAACACACCTTTATGGGCACGATGTATTGCCCCGGCCTCAACTCTTAAATGGGGCGGCGTTTCAAGTCCACCAGCCTGAAAGGGGTCGTGGCGAACATCTCCAAGCAGGGCACCAGAATGGGCGGCGGTGGCATCCACAAAAGGAGGGGGATCGTTTTTATCATGAGAAACGAGTAGTTTTGGAATGCTAGCTTCTTCCCTTCTTTGGAGTATGTTTCCTCTTCCAGCGATTAAATAAATCATTGCAGCTGCTATTAGTCCAAACAGTGCTAAAGTATACTGCCCACTGTAGATTGCTCCAATAATTGATATCATTATAATGAAGGCAACTATAGTAGTGATGAATTGAGCTTGTTGTTGTTCTCTTCTTCTTGCCTCTGTCTTCATTTTGTCTACAATCTCTTTCCCCTTTTCTGCAGGAACAACCCTTATACGAGGGGTGTTTGGATCGTCGGGATTTGGATACACCAAAATATCCTCAAGCTCTTCTTTTGGTAAAAATTCTGTCATTGCTCTTGCAAGCATTGATTTGCCAGTGCCAGGTTCGCCAATAAGCATAACATGCCTCTTCTGCTTCGCTGCTTGCCTAACTACTTCTACCGCATGTTCCTGTCCGATGACCTGGTCTATTAATAGCTTTGGAATTTCAATTTCCGCCGTTGTTTTGAAATTCTGCTTTTCAATCCATTCGTCAATACTTGGTAAACCCACAATAATAAGAAAAAAGGTTTTATATATAGATGTTGCTAATTATACTGTTTCGATTGAAAACATGACATCCATTCCTTTTAAGGCAGATTGTATTCTGTCTGCAAACCAGAGTAGTGTGTCTATATCTGGCTCTCTGTCCCATTCATAAACAAAGTCGTAACTTCCTTTAACAGCTTTAAGTCCAAGCTCAAGTAATCTGCTTTTAACTTCGGAAGGTTTTCCTCCCTCACTGCTAAATATTATGCTCAGATATGTTTTCATTGAATAGATAAAGAGAAGAGATATAAAAAATTTTATTTATCTGAGATACTTCACCATCCTTATCCACTCCCCAAATTTATCTTTTGCCTCATACCCCAACTTTTCATAAAATCTTTTTGCTGGATTCTCTTCTCCCACCCATAGTTCAATTGTTTTATGTCCTTTTTCCTTCAGATATTTTTCTGCTTCTTCCATTAGTTTTTTCCCTATGCCTCTGTTTTTATACTCCTCCATAACCGCAACTTCATGAATCTCCCCAACTTTTTCATCAAAAAAGCTTTGCCAATTTGCATCGCATGCAATAAATCCAACAGCCTTTCCATTTACTTCCGCAATAAAAACCCCATTTTCGTCTCTCCTAAGTAACCATCTATAATACCATTTTATCATTTTCTCCTTCTTATACGAATATTTTCCAATTCTTTTATATGCAGATTTATAAATTTTAATGAATTCTCCTATATCTTTTTCTCTTGCTCTTCTTATATCCATAAGCAAAAATTAATTATATCTGGGGTTTATAAAATATGCAGGTAAAAGAAATCTTGATTAACCTGATGAAAATATATTCTCCTTCAAAGAGAGAGAAGAATTTTGCAGAATTTTTGGCAAGAGAAATAAAAAAATATGGACATGAAGTGGAGATTGAAGGAAATGAAATATGGAATGTTGTGGTCAATGATGGCAAGGACATTGTAGTTTCTTCCCATATAGATACTATAGATAGAGGAAGTGAAATAAAGGAAGAAGATAAAAGGATATATGGCATAGGAGCAAGTGATGCAAAAGCAAGCATTGCATCGATACTCCTTTTTCTGAAAAAGGCAAAAAACTTGAACTTTTCAATTGCATTATTGAGTGATGAAGAAGAAGATGCAAAAGGCTCCGAAATATATTTGAAAAAACACAAAGCAAAAATGGCAATAATAATGGAGCCTACCTCCCTTAAAATTTGCCATTATCATGCAGGTAATATCGAGATTTTATTCGAGGTTTATAGCGAAGAAACGCATGGCTCATTTTGCAATGAAAACGCAATAGAAAAAGCAATAAAAATGCTTCAGGAAGTAAGGAAAATGAAATACTGGAGAAAAGGAAAATATTTTGATGCGTGCATCTCCTTTCAGGAAATGAAATGTTCAAATTCCTATTATTTAAATCCTGGACTTTGCACCGGAAGAATGGAAGCGAGACTGCTGGCGGAGCAGGACGCATACAAAATTGCAAATGAAATTGAGAAAATAGCAAAAAATTATGGAAATGTCTATTTAAAAGAAATATGGAATGGTTTTGAATTGAAAAAAAGCGATGTATTAATTATAATGGCAAGGGAAGCTATGAAGAGATGTAGACTAAGTTTTATCCTTGATGGAATGCCAAGTTGGACAGATGCGCTACAATTCAATAAAAAAGGGATAAAATGCATTGTTTTTGGACCCGGAGATTTAAAATATTCCCACACAGTAAATGAACATATAGATTTAGAAGAAGTAGAAAAAGCTGCCAAATTTTTGTTAGACTTTAACGAGGTATTAAATGGCTTCCATCACAACTCTCGCTATTGAATTTATAACCTTCTCTGCATGTTGCAAAAGAAAGACCGTGTTTTCTGCAGGCTTCCTCCACCTTTTTTAACATTTTAAATCTCTCTTCTCTGGGCAAGTAAAATGAAGAGCCAACTTTTTTCCAGTTATATTTCCTTATATCAAAAATTTTTTCAAGTCTTCTTATTGCATCGTTTCTTGGCTTGAGTGTAGAGGCAATAACATGTGAGGCAAATGGAGAAATTTCTTTTACTATTTCTTCTACTTCCCCATCATTTATTCCAGGAATGATTGGATCAATTCTAACTGAGCATGGAATAGCATGCTCATACAATTTTTCCAATGCCTTTATTCTTTTTGCAGGCAATGGCGCAAATGGCTCAAATATTTTTGCCTTTTCTTCATCAAGCGTTGTTATGGTTATACTAACAGAAGCTTTCATATCTTGAAGTATATCAACATCTCTTGCCACAATGTCGGATTTCGTAATGACGAGCAGATTAACATCTTTTTCCTTCATTATTTTTAGGCATTTTCTTGTAACCATTAGCTCTTTTTCTTCCGGCGTATATGCATCACCACTATTTGCCATGCTTATGTACGTGTCCACTTTTTTTAATTCCTTTTTCAGTCTTTGGAATACTTTCTTTTTAAGTCTCGCTTGAAATGCATTCGGAATATAAGACGTTATGTAGCAATAAATGCACGCATGGGAACAACCAGTATATGGACTAAAAGAATATTTTTTAGGACAAGTGCAAAGCTTGCTTTTCCATGGGTCAAATGGTGAGATAAGCACAAAAATAAGCAACATCTCAAAAATAATCTTTTTGCTAATTAGAATATGAATATGATGAAGGAAATGATAAAAAGACCAATTACGCCCGCCATCTGCCAAGCAGCATAATTTAGCATTTTTTTGATTCTTGAAATTTTTTCCATTAATTCTTCTTTTCCTATCGATATTTTAATTAGTTTCCATGTGCCTTTTAAAGGAAATGAATATGCAATAAACAGTATTAATATGGAAATGAAAGCTAATATTTCCCTGTCAGCAAAGAGAATTATCATACTCATAAATGAAATGGCTAAGCCTATAACAGATAAAACCAATGATAAAATTAGGGTTTCTGCAAGTCCCCATCTTACAGCAGGAGTAGCCAGTCCAGCTTCCTTATCCTCTATATAATCTTGGGATTGATTAATGAGGGCTATTCCATAGTGTGTTACAGTAAGAGCAATTATAATGAGTAGTATAGGAAAAGGAGGGAAACCAGCTATTACGTAGTAGAGAAACAGGAAAGGAGCGAACATTGCAGAAAATGCAAGAGTTGAGTGAAGCACGCCCCGCACTTTAAAATGAAAAGGTTTTGCAGAGTAAAATAAACCAAAGAAAGTGGATATGACAACAAAAATGAAAATCCAAATATTTGAAAGTTGCAATGAAATGTGAAAAGTTAAAAGGAAAGAGATTGTTAAATGAACTAGAATTATTATTTTCAAAAAGTCTTTTCCCAGTTCCTCCACTGCAGATGCAACATACCTTTTGTATTTCTTATCAACTTCAACGTCCTCTAAAGCATTTATAAGAAAACCACACCAATACAGTAGGAAAAAGACGATTATAGCCTCTATTACTGGCATTTCAAGCGAGAAACTGCCTGAAAGTAGGAATGGAATGAATACGCCTATTATTTCTGCGGGAAGATATTCTACACGGCAAGCCTTGAGATATGCGGTTATCCTGCTCACTTCTTAAAATAATACGAAGGTTATTTAATTGTTCTTTAAACGACGGTTTAATGATTTTCTGGAAAAATTAAGTAAATTTTCCTTTAACTTTTTTAAATTCTTGGTCCCTTTCATTTTTCATAATCTTTTAAAACCCTTGTAGTTTTTCCTGCATGCTAAGAATATATGGAGTAGGTGGGTATGAAGAAGTTGGAAGAAATATGTCATGTATTGAAATAGACGATGAAGCAATAATTTTAGACATGGGACTTTATATGGACAGGTTTGTAGCTTTGCAAGAGAAAGTTTCGAAATTTGATACGAAAATGCTTGTAGCTGAAGATGCGATTCCAAATGATAAAATATTGTCCCACATCAAAAAGAAGATAAAGGCTATTGTAATAAGCCATGCACATCTCGATCATATGGGAGCAATTAAATGGCTGGCAACCAGCTATAATTGTCCAATAATAACCACCCCATACACTGCTGAAGTGATAAAAAGAAATGCATCGAATAGGATAATAAAGGTGAATGTTAACTCAGTCTACAAAATTTCTAAAAATATTGAAATCGAATTTATTAATACCACACATTCCGTCCCCCAATCAACAATCATTCATATAAAAACGAATTATGGAAGTATTATCTATGCACTCGACTATAAAAACGATAATCATCCAGTAATTGGGAGGAAAACAAATATAAGAAGATTGAAAGAAATAGAAGACGTTGTTCTGCTTATAGCTGACTCTACTAATGCAGATGAAGAGAAGAAAACTTTTTCAGAATCAATAGCAAAAGAAATGCTCAAGGATATCATGCTTGGGATGGAAACTGGAGAGCATGCAATTTTTCTCACAACTTTTTCTTCCCATATAGCAAGGCTGAAGAGCATGCTTAACATAGCAAAAACTCTTGGAAGAAAAGCTGTTTTCATTGGGAAATCTCTTGCAGATTACATTGAACCTGCAGAAAAGTTGAGGATAATAAACTTTTCAAAAGATGCAGAGATTATTGACAATCCAAGAAAGGCACAGAGAAAACTTTCTGATATGAATAGAAACAGGGAGGAATATGTCTTCATTGTCACAGGAGGACTTGGGGAAAGAAATGCAGTTTTAACCCGCCTCGCAAATGATGAGCTTTCTCTCAAAATTTTGCCACAGGACTTTATTATATTCTCCTGCGAAGTAATACCGACTCCAGTAATTCAGGCAAATAGAAAAATCCTTGAACAAAAGCTTCATCGTAAAAAAGCCCGTCTCTTTAAAGATATTCATGTATCTGGACATGCCTCACGAGAAGAGTTAAGAGATTTGATTGAGATATTATCGCCTCGCCATATATTGCCAGCGCATGGCGACATAGCAAAATGTGCTTCCACGGCAATGCTTGCAAATGAAATGGGATATGAACTCGGAAAAAATATTCACATTATTCAAAATGGACAAAGTTTCAAACTCTTTCCAAAATGAAATGTATTCCATCATCAGTTATACGGAGATGCTCCTCGTCTTTGAACTCAACATAGTTTTTTTCCTTTAAGAAGGAAAGAGCGGTAAGCAATTCTTCCTCTCCAATTTTTACTTTAAGTATATTTTTTTCCATCCACTTACCCTTATTTTCTACATTATATATCAAAAGGGTGAGCAATATATCCTCAACAATTTCTTCAGTGCTCATTCAACATCAAATCATATATCCTATTTAATTTTTTCCTAATTTCCACGAATTTCCAGAAATTTCCGCTATATACCTATTTTTGTTCTCAATGCGTAAAAGCCCTCTTTCTCAATCGCCTCTGCTACTTTTTCTTGTAGTTCCTTGCCAGGAGTCAAAGCAACCATATATCCGCCAAGACCGCCTCCTGTCATTTTTGCCCCATACGCCCCATGCTGAAGAGCAACTTCTACTAAAAAATCAAGCTCTTTGCAGGAAACCTCTATTTGCTGAAGAAGTTTATGATTTTCATTCATTAGACTACCTACTTTTTCCCAATTCATTTCCAACAATGCTTTTCTTGCTTCATGTGCAAGCTTTTCCGCTTGCTCAAAAATTTTATTATACCTATCTTTCTGTTCCTCTCTCCTTCGTCTCACACCTTCAACAGCTTTTTTTGTATTTGCAACAATGCCAGTATCTCCCATAACAATTTCAACTGGCTTCTCTATCTGCAACCTTTCCATTCCCTTGCCCTTAACAAACCATACCAAACCGCCAAAAGTGGCACATGTATTGTCTATGCCAGAAGGGCTTCCATGATACGCTTTCTCCCCTTCATAAGCAATCTCGTTAATTCTTTCATCCGTCAAGTTAAGTCCAAATTCATCTGCTATTGCCCTTGCTATTGCTGTACAGCTTGCAGCACTCGCTCCTATTCCGCTTGCAGCTTTCAAATCGCCGTGAAGATATATTTCAATACAGTCTTTTATCCCCATTGCATCCTTAATTCTTCTTATTGATTCTCTTTGTTGTTCAAGTTTCTCTTCCTTATAGCCAGGGGTAGCTTCTCTATTATCACGTATGATAAATTCTTTTCCTTTACATTTCCTTACTTCTGCAATCGTTTTTTTATCAATAGCGGAAGCAATTGCAGGAATTCCGTATACAACGAAATGCTCATTGAATAAAATTACCTTTCCATATCCATGTCCAACTCCCATGAGAGAATAGCCCTGATTAATATAAATAGCTAACTATGATGTAATGTCAAGTAACATCGGTAACATTTTTTGAAAAATATACGTTAGCAGGATAATCATGGATGCCCATGTGGTATCTATGATTATTAA
>VBQI01000002.1 GCA_008297865.1 Thermoplasmata archaeon | reverse complement strand
CGACTGCCCAATGCCACCGCCAATGCTTAAGGAAGTTCGCCATTTAATTGATTCCACTTTCTGCATCAACAATAAGAGGATAAGTTACTCTTATTAAATTTAATTCCTTGCATAAATTTTCTTCAATGTAATCTTTTATTGCAAAAATGGCAATTTGAGTCTCTTTTGGAGTTAACAATGTTGTGAAAGTAATGCTAACTTAATTCTCAGACAAAATTAAATCCTTTATGCATTGCATTGCCTATTGTACGTCTTTCTGATATTTCGCCTGCTATATTCTTTTTCATCGCTTCTTCAATATTCTTTTCATTTGCAAGAACCCACATTAATTTTATCCAAGCTACTTCTGGTAGCATATCTTCACCTTCTATCACTCCGGCTTTAAGCAATTTTCTTCCTGTTGCATATACATTTAAGTTTACTCTTCCCCATAAACATTGCGTTGTCATTACAACTGGTACTCCTTGGCGTGTAAGTTTTTTAATTGAAGATATAATTTCATCTTTTACATGTCCCAGACCTGTGCCTGCAATTACAACGCCATCGCTTCCATTTACAATTTCTTCAAAATCTTCTTTTTTCATCCCAGGATAATAATATAGAAGGCTTACATTTTCATTTAATGAATCTTTTATCTTTACTTTTCCCTCGCTCTTTCTTCTATAATTTCCATAAAATTTAACATCTCCTCTCACAACTCCTATTGGCTCAGCATTTATGGAAACAAATGCATCCCTTCGTGATGAATGCATTTTTCTTACTTTGGTAGCTCTATGAATAAAGCATGCCTCGGAAGAAATGCTTCCATGCATGACAACAACTACCTCACCTAAATCACTTAATGCAACTTTAGCTGAAGAGAGTAAATTCAGAAAAGCATCACTACTTGGCCTATCAGAAGAGCGTTGAGAGCCAGTGAAGACTACAGGGGCATTTAAATTTCTCAGCATAAAAGCGAGAGCAGTTGCGCTATATGCCATTGTATCTGTTCCATGAGCAATAACTATGCCTTTGCCATTGTTTAAATGATGCGCTGCCCGTCTTGCCATTTTCTGCCAATCCTTTGGAGAGATATTTTCACTTAATTTCTGAAAAAGAATTTCAGCTTCTACATTACAAAACTCAAATATTTCTGGAACAGCAAATGCAAGTTCTTCAGCAGTTGTAGCAGGATGGACTGCTCCAGTTTTGTAGTCAACATAGCTGGCAATTGTTCCTCCTGTTCCAATTATTGAAATCGCTGGTTTTCCTTTGCTAACTCTTATATCTTTTCTCATTTTTTTTCTTTTCTTGCCTTTTTTTATAATTTTAATAGAACAATCCTTAGTTATTTTTATTCCAACATTATATCCATTCTCGAGTTTTAAAACAATAATGTTTTTCCCGCTAAATGCATGCTTAGGCATAACCATTCCCCTATAAATTTTCCCCTCCTTTTCTACTTCAACAATGTCGCCAGGTTCAGCAATCATTAAAGGTTAAATATGAGTTTGTATATAAACCAATGCCATCGAGCCCCGTGGTGTAGTGGTCAAGCATGGCGGACTTTGGATCCGCCGACGGCAGTTCGAATCTGCCCGGGGCTATGTGCTCCCGTAGTGTAGCCCGGCCAATCATTTCGGCCTTTCGAGCCGAAGACTCGGGTTCAAATCCCGACGGGAGCACTTCTTATATTTTTGTCTTAGAATGCAATAAATTTAAAAGGTCATAAGTATTTAATGGCGTGCATCCCAATGGTGAGACAAAATGAGAAAGCTGATTTTCCTTTTCTTCTTTCTTCTTATCTTATTTTTTGTCAGTGCAGAAGGTAAACACATAATGAGAATAGAGCCCCCTGTTAGCATAACAAAACCAGGCGAAACCATAGCAGTCAATATTTCCATACAGCCATCTGATGCAATAAGAGGTGCACAGTGCGATGTCATATTCAATAAAGATGTATTGCGGGCAAAAGAGGTTGTAAATGGTCATATGTTTGAGTATTGGGCAAACGATATTATAGAAAATTTTACAAAAATAGATAACGAAAATGGGAGTATACGCAACATCGTTGCCTTCTCAGCAAATGCAACAAATGAGAGCGGGATCCTCGCTATTATATATTTTGAAGCTATTCAGGATGGGATTTCATATATAAATATTACAAATGCAATTATAACAGAGGAGGGAAATGTTACCGAAATAGAAATTATAAATGGGAGTATAATAGTTGATAATACAAGTCCAGTAATAACGCTTATTGAATTTCCCTCACCAGTCATACATGTAAGAAATGTTTATTTTGAATGGAATGCTACCGATGATACATCGTCGAATATCATCTTCTCATATATGCTCGAAGGCTACGATACTTGGAGCAATTGGAGCAATGAAAGTATGAAAGCTTATAACAATTTGCCAGCAGGTAACTATACATTTAAAATAAAGGCAAAAGATGATGCTAGAAATATTGGCCATCTTAATTATTCATTTGAAATTACAGATGTTTCTCCTCCTGAAATAACCAATGTTGTTGCATGTGTTAATGAATACGTAAATATTTCATGCATAATCACTGACGATTTTGGTGTAGAGTTTGCAAAAGTAAGAATAAGTGATGGCGTTGTATATAACATTACAATGGACAATGTTGGAAACATTTACTTCTACAATACTACATATTCGCCAGGATTGTATAACTTTTCCATATTTGCAAAAGATGTCAACGGAAATGTAAATACATCTGCTACATACAGCTTTGAAATAATTGATGATGTTCCTCCAGTTATAACCTCCGTTATCTATACGCCATTGCAAAATAAAGGAAGGGAAGTTAATATTTCATGCATTGTGGAAGATAATGTTGGCGTTGCTGATGTTTTTCTAAATGTAACATATCCTAATGGTAACCATATAAATTTAAGCATGAACAACACTGGAAATGTTTATTTCTGTAACAGAACATATAGCTATGCAGGAAACTACTCTTTTTATATCTACGCAATAGATGCTTCTGGAAATGGAAATAAATCAGGATTGTATCAATTCCGAATCAATAGTCCTCCATATGTAAAAAATCCCGTGCCTGAAAATGGAAGTATTGATGTTTCAATAAATCCAACTTTAAGCATTTTTGTTAACGATACCGATGGAGATATGCTTACAGTATCATTTTATAATGGTAACTCAGAGATAGGAAATGTTACAGTTGCCTCAGGAAATACAGCAAGCATAACATGGTCCCACTTACAACACTCAACAACCTATCAATGGTATGTTATTGTTAGCGATGGCGTAGCTACAATAACTTCTCCGGTATGGAGTTTTACAACAACTGCTATAAAATATACCCTCACAGTTGCAATAAATCCTGTGGGAGCGGGAAATGTTAGTCCATCTGGTGGAATATATGATGAAGGAACTGTTGTAACGTTAACTGCCATAGCTAATGAAGGCTATGTTTTCGACCATTGGAGTGGAGATGCTACAGGAAGTCAAACAACAATAAATATTACAATAGATGGCAATAAGAGCATTGTTGCCAATTTTGAAAAATTTGGTTATACCTTAACCGTTTCCGTTGAGCCAAGCGATGCAGGTTATGTAAGCCCAGCAGGAGGAGTTTATGATGAAGGAACTGTTGTGAAGTTAACCGCTCATGCAAATGCCGGCTATAAATTCGACCATTGGAGTAATGGCGATACCAATAATTCAACTACAATTATAATGGATTCAGATAAACATATTGTAGCTTATTTCAGCAGTGTCATCCCAATTGTTTCCATCGGTTTTACACCTACACATCCATCTCCTGGAGTCATCGTTCATTTTAACAGTTATACTAACGGCGCTATAGTAAACTACACTTGGGATTTTGGGGATGGAAATATAAGCTATGAAAAAAATCCTATACATGCATATGCAAGGGAGGGGAATTATACAGTAAAACTTTCTATTACCGACGATGCAGGAAACAAAAACGAGACAGTAAAACAAATAGGCATCTATCTTCCTGACTTTATTGTGGAAAATATTAGCTATACACCAAAAGATGCTAAAAAAGGAGATAAGATATATGTGGAGGTAAAAATAAAAAATGTAGGAGGATACGCTGAAAATGTAAATTGCTCCATATTTTTAAATAATGAACTTATTGATTTTTCAATTTTCAATATCTCATACAATGAGGAAAAAGAAATAGGATTTTATGTGGATATCGATGAAGAAAACGAAATAAAAATTGTGGTGGATGAAAAGAATGAAAAGGAGGAAAAAAATGAGGGTAACAATGAAGGGATTATTTTTATAAAAGCTGCGTCGGCAGGTGGACTAAATTACCTTTACTTTCTTATCCCTGTTATAATTGCCTTTGTTACCCTTGTAACATATTTTTCCATATTTAGAAAAAAGGAGATTTTGATTGAAAGAGGCGAGGCAGAAGAAAAGTGCATAGTATGTTTGGGAAGATTTAAAGAAGGGGCTAAAATTGTTAAATGTAAGTGTGGAGCAACATTTCATAAAAGCTGTGCTACTCGTATAAAGGAGTGCCCAAACTGTGGAGAGAAACTTTAGGCAAAATTTATATTCCATTTTGATATATAAATTGTGAAAAAATTAGAAAAATTGAAAAAAGAGAGGAACGCAATTATACTTGCTCACAATTATCAACGTCCAGAAATACAGGATGTTGCAGATTTTGTTGGTGATTCTCTTGCCCTGGCAATGAAAGCCCAGCAAACTGATGCAGATGTTATTGTTTTTTGCGGTGTCGATTTCATGGCAGAGTCAGCTAAAATACTTAACCCAGATAAAATCGTTTTACATCCAGATAATAAGGCAAAATGTCCTATGGCAGCAATGATTGATGCAGAATCGGTGATAAAATTGAAGGAGAAATATGATTATGATGTTGTTTCTTACATTAACACCACCGCTGATGTCAAGGCGGTAAGCGATATATGCTGTACTTCATCAAATGCAGTAAAGGTAGTGGAAAATATGCCAAATGGAGTAATATTTACTCCAGATGAAAATCTCGGCAAGTATGTAATGAGATTCGTGAAAGATAAGAACATGGTCTTATGGCCCGGCTTCTGTCCAACACATCAGGGAATAACAAAAAAAGATATACTAAAACTTAAAGAAAAGCATCCTTCTGCCCAAATACTTGCCCATCCTGAATGCACAGAAGATGTTATTGACATTGCAGATAAAGTTGCCTCAACAGAAGGAATGGTAAAATATGCAAAGCAGACGGATGCAAAGGAGTTTATCGTTGCAACTGAAAAAGAACTTTGCTATAGAATGAAAAAGGAAATGCCTGAGAAAGAATTTTATCCTATCGCAAATGCAATATGTCCAACAATGAAGAAAATAACTTTAGAGAAAGTTATTAAAAGCCTTGAAAATATGAAGCCTGAGATATTGCTTGATGATGAAGTTATTGAAAAGGCAAAAAAACCTTTGCAAAGAATGTTAGATATCGGAAGAGGAGATTAATTTCTTTATCTTATTACAATATTTGCAGAAATCTTCGCTTTCAAAATTTCCTTCAGCAATTTCCCTTGTAATTTCATCTATGTATTTCTCCATTTCTGGATGCTTGTATAATTTTTCTCTATCCTTTCCTCTAAAAGAGGAAATGTAATGGCTAACTGCTCCTTGAGTTATGCCTAATAGCTTAGATATTTCAACCTGCCTTTTATTATATTCCTTTGCAAGTTTTATTGCAATCTCTGCCCGTAAAGCAGGGAGAATTTTATTTGCCATTTCTTCGCATGGAAATTTCATAAATAGAAAACCTTAAATGCTTTTTAACTATTACGGTGTAATAATGAGAAAAGTATATTTAGACCATGCAGCCACAACTCCTGTTGATGCGGAGGTATTAGAGGCAATGATACCTTTTTTCAGCAAAAAATTTGGAAATGCATCAAGCTTACACTCTTGGGGAAGAGAAGCTAAGCAAGCTTTAGAAGAATCAAGGCAAAAAGTCGCAGATTTAATAAATTCAGATGCTAACGAAATAGTTTTTACGGGAGGAGGGACGGAAAGTGATAATCTTGCAATAAAGGGGATAGCATTCAAGCACGGAAAAGGACATATAATAACGAGTAAAATAGAGCATCCCGCAGCTCTTGAAACTTGTAAATATTTAGAAAAAAAGGGATTTAAAATTAGCTATTTACCAGTTGATAAATATGGCTTGATAGATATTGAAAATTTAGAGGGGGAAATAAGAGAAGATACCATTCTCATCTCAATTATGCATGCAAACAATGAAATTGGAACCATAGAACCAATAGAAGAAATAGGAAAGATAGCAAAAAAACATGGCATAATTTTCCATACAGATGCTGTTCAAAGCATAGGAAAAATAGATATAGACGTAAAAAAATTAAATGTCGATTTACTTTCCATTTCTTCACATAAAATTTATGGTCCAAAAGGTGTTGGAGCTTTATATGTAAGGAGAGGAACAAAATTAGAACCTATTTTGCACGGCGGAGGGCATGAACAGGGCATGCGCTCTTCAACAGAAAATATTGCTGGCATAGTTGGCTTTGCCAAAGCATGTGAGCTGGCCAAGAAAAGATTGAAAGAAGATTCTGCAAAAATGAGGAGGCTTAGGGATAAAATAATAAAAAGCGTACTTGAAATAGAAGAGGCATATTTGACCGGGCATCCAGAAAAAAGATTGCCAAATAATGCAAGCTTCTATTTTAAAGGCATAGAGGGGGAAAGCTTAGTTTTAATGCTTGATGCAAAGGGCATAGCAGCTTCAACCGGCTCAGCTTGCTCATCAAAAAAACTTCAAGCATCCCATGTTCTGTTAGCTATAGGAATAAAGCCAGAAGATGCGCATGGCTCGCTTCGTCTCACGCTCGGTAGAGAAAATGATGAGGATGATATTGATTACTTACTTGAAGTGCTGCCAGGCGTTATACACAAGCTGAGAGAAATTTCTCCCATGTGGAAGGCCTGAGGCTTTCTGCCAGTATTTTAAAAGCATGAGGAGCATCTTTTTTAACTACCAAAAATGTATCTGCAGATGCTAATGAAGAAAGTCATAATAACTATTGGGAGACAGCAACTACTTCTTTCTTGGGCTATATAATGTTGCCTATGGACATATAAAATTCTCTTGCCATTTTTGATGCTTCTTCTTTCACATTTTTTCCCTTATAAACATCTGCCATCATATGTGCTATTTTCTCCATTTCTTTTTCTTTCATGCCAATATAGGTTGCCTCCGCCACCCCCATTCTGCCTATGCAATCAATGAATATGTTATTCTCTTCCAGCTTCTTAAAATAATTAAAGGCCTCGAAATCGAGTAAAATTTGATGACTTTCTGTATATCCTTTTTCAGCATATTTAACTGCAATACCTAGTTCATCTAAGCATTTGGCAAGGTATTTTGCATTTCTTACAATTTGCTTTGCATGATGCTTGCCATTCATCCCTTCCATGACTATGCCTAAGCAAGCAATTCTATTTAGATGGGGATTATCGATTAAACCAATTCCTTGTTCATAATCGAAAAGGAGATAAGGGGCAAGCTTCTCTGCAATTTCATCATCATTCGTTAAAACTATTCCTCCTTGTGGCCCTGGAAAGGATTTGTGTGGTGAGCCGATCATTATATTTGCTCCTTCCTTCAATGGTTGCTGAAATTGGCCTCCAGCTATTAAGCCGAGGACATGCGAGGCATCATATGCAATTACTGAATCAAATTTTTTTGCTATTCTTCTTAACGGGTGAGGAAAAAGAATGATAGAGGAAGCAATTAGAACTAGTGGCACTTTCCTTTCCTCAATTTTTTCCTCGTCTATAACATAATCTTTCATTGGCAGGGGATAAAACCTCCTCTCGAATTTTTTGAATGAAAGGGGATAGCCACCATGCTCTTTTGGTATGGACACAATTTCATCTCCTGCTCTTGTAAATGAAAAAATAATGGCTAAATCGCATATATTACCAGATATAGGAGTTATAAAGGCATGTTTTGTATTAAAAATTTTTCTGGCAAGCTTTTCTACTTTTTCATATATTTCGATAGCATATTTACTCCCACCATACCATCCATCTCCATATCTTCCCGCTAAATCACTTGCCAGTGCATTCAATGCTTCCTTAATTATTCTTTTTCAGAAGCTATCAAATTTATTCCAGAGAGCTTATATGCCTCATGCTTTCTAACCAGTTCCTTTATTTTCTTCTCCATATTGCATAAATTATAATTGCTATAATGATTATGATTATAGCTACAGAAATAGCTGAGCCGCCTGCCATTCCCTTGCTCGCGCTTATTAAAAGCACTGGAACTTCAATGCTATTTCTGGCAGATGGCTTTTGTGATGGATAATAGGTGATTTTAATTCTTGCATTTTCTCTTCCTATTTTATCTGAACTTATTCTAAAGGAAACTGATTTTTCAGAATGAGAAGAAATTGTGAACTTATCGGAATAAATAAGTGTAAAGTTGGTTGTATTTTCATCTTTTATTTCTATAACGACAGGTGAATTACAATTGTTTGTGATATTCATATTCACTTGCGTGCTTTCTCCTTTTATAACCTTTACATTATTTGGAAATTCTGCAACAATTCCACCATCATAAAAATCCTGCATTACATAAAATTCTTTCCTTTTCTCTGATGCCCTCATAAGAAAGTTTTTATCAGTATATGCATAAATTGTGAAAGAATTTGGAATAAAAGCTTCCGTCTCCTTATGAGCATAAAATGTGAGTTCGACATTCTTACTTATCTGCCCACCAAAAAATCCAATAGGCGTAATATTGAAGGATGTTGGCGACAAACTTATAGTAAGCCAGGATGGTATTTCCTCAACTTCCAGATGAATCATGAGTGGGAGAGGAATAAATAGGCCCATTCCCCATGAAATAGTAACATTTATTTCAGCTGTTGTTTTTCCGCCTAACGGCACAGTTGGTGTTTCCTCCATTTGAAGCTCTATATCTGTTGAAACAAAACATGCATTGGCATATGGAAGTAAAAATAAAACAAGCATTAATAAAGCCAATTTTTGCATACTATTATATGCATTTGATATAATAATTTTTTCAGTGAGCTTTTGGTTATCCCCTTTTGGTTATCTCCTCCAAATATTTATAAAGACCATTTATATATAGCCTTGAGTCACATGAAAGTAGATATGAAAATTGAGAATGTTGTTGCTTCAACAACGATTGCAAGGGAGCTTGACTTGGCAAAGCTTAAAAAATCTCTTCCAGAAAGCGAATATGAGCCAGAGCAGTTTCCTGGCTTAGTACTGCGCCTTGATGAGCCAAAGACTGCTGCATTGCTTTTCAGGAGTGGTAAAGTTGTATGCACTGGAGCAAAGACTATAGAGGATGTAGAAAGAGCAATTAAGAAGGTATGCAATAAAGTTGAGAAAGCTGGATTTAAAGTTTATAAGAAACCAGAGATTACAGTGCAGAATATTGTTGCTTCTGCAAATCTTCATGCCCAGCTTAATTTAATTGCAATTGCTCAAGCTGTTGGTTTGGAGAAAATAGAATATGAGCCAGAGCAGTTTCCTGGCTTAGTTTACAGAATGGAAGAGCCTCGCGTTGTCATACTCCTTTTTGGCTCTGGCAAGCTTGTTTGCACCGGTGCAAGGAAAGCAGAGCAAGTTGAAGAAGCAATAAAAAGAATAATAGAAGAACTCAATGCAAAGAGATTGCTATAAAGTTGCAATTGTTGGAGCGGGACCTGCGGGATTATTTGCAGCATATGAATTAGTTTTAAATGGGGAAAATAGCATCATCATTATTGATAAGGGAAAGGATATTAATAAAAGAAAATGCCCTCTGCAGAGCTATACTAAATGCTTAAAACGTGAGCCATGCAATGTGCTTTGTGGCCTGGGAGGAGCAGGCGGACTTTCTGATGGCAAACTTAACTTGAGAGCAGATATCGGCGGAAATTTAAATGAATTTACAGAAGATGCACAATCGCTTATAGAAAAGATTGATAAAATTTTTCTTAAACATGGAGCATCGAAGAAACTTTATGGAAAAAATTTTGATGAGCTTGAAAAAATTGCTTCCCAGCATGGAATAAGATTTATTCCAATACCTCAGCGCCATATTGGTTCAGATAAACTTCCTTCAGTAATATCCTCTTTAAGAAGAGAGTTAGAGGGAAAAGGGGTCAGATTTCTACTTGAAAAAGAAGTAAAGGAAATTGAAAAAGGTGAGCGATTTTCTTTAATTATGGAAGATGAAATTATAGAAGCAGATTATATTATTGCCGCTGTTGGAAGAAGTGGAGCAGAATGGTTGAGTAAGCAGGCAGAGAAATTAGGAATAAAAACAAAGCATGCTCCCATAGATATTGGAGTAAGAGTGGAGGTGCCCTCTGTAGTCATGGAAGATATAATAGCTAGAATATGGGATCCAAAATTTCATATTTATACGCCAACATATGATGATTTTGTTCGCACATTCTGCACTTGTCCAAATGGATTTGTTGTCATGGAAGATTATGGAAATTATATTTCTGTCAATGGACACTCATCAATAAATGAAAAGTCAGGCAATACAAACTTTGCTCTTTTGGTGAGAGTAGAACTTACCGAGCCCATAGAAAATACAACTGCTTATGGGATGGCAATTGCATCAATGGCAACAGTTTTGGGAGGCAAAATGCCAATTTTACAGAGACTCGGCGATTTAAAGGCTGGACGCCGCTCTACCTGGCAGAGAATTAAAAAATCTTATGTTGAGCCTACGCTAAATAATGCTACGCCCGGAGATATTTCAATGGCATTGCCTCACAGAATAGTTACGGATATAATAGAAGGGCTGGATAAGCTTTCAAAAGTCATTCCAGGAGTTGCAGAAGATTCCACATTGCTATATGCTCCAGAGATAAAATTCTATTCAATGCGTTTTATTGTAAACAAAAATTTGGAGACAAACGTGCAAAACTTTTTTGTAGCTGGAGATGGCGCGGGTTTGTCTCGTGGTATAGTGGCGTCTGCAGCAACAGGAATAATTGCAGCGAGAGGAATACTGAAGAAAGATATGGGATAACGAAAAGAATAACCGTGAGGATAACGAAAACCATATTCTTATATATATTTTAGTCATCTAAGAATAAATGGATGATAAAATATTGTTGGATAAAGGTAGTTTCATGGCTCTCGCCTCTGAGAGTAGAGTGAAGCTTTTAAAAAAGTTGGATGAGCGAAGAATGACAGTTACAGAGCTTTCAAAAGAACTTGAAATGAGTAAGCCTGCAGTGTTAAAGCATCTAACAAAACTTGTAGAGGCGGGACTGGTTAAAAAAGTGGAGAGTGAGAGGAAATGGGTATATTATGCTTTAACAATGAAGGGGAAAAATATTTTGCATCCAGAGAGAGTGAAAATAATTTTACTTTTATCAACCTCTCTTATATCTTTAATCGGGGCAATAGCAACGTTATGGATGGTCAGTAGAATGCGTGGGACAAATATCTCATATGAAAGTGCTGTTGCAAAAAATTTAACTTCAACGTCCAGTAATCTTATTTACATAAGCCTTTTCTTGTTTATACTTTCCGTAACTTTAATTGCTATATCAATATACATTTGGATTAATAGAAAAGAACCCCTTTTGTATTCATCAAATCGAAGATAACAATTATAACTCAAGCAGAAATCTAATGCATGGCAAGATTTGGAATAGAAGTGGAATAGATCCTGGAAAAATAATTTATATGAAAAGGAGAACGCATGGGATATGAAAAAAAATTACTCTATCTATTCCTGACATTGTCATCGTTGTTAATGCCGTTTCTCTTACCTGCCATTCAGGTACAGGATGACTGTCCTTATGGCATAAAGAACGATACCTACCCAGGAAAATGCCCTCGCTATATTGATACTGATGGCGATGGCATATGCGATCACTCACAGCCTCCACCAGAAGATAATTCATCTTCTGCCGGCAGAGAGAAGATAAATGATGGGGCTATAAATAAATTAATTGTAACTTTTTCCATAGCTATGGTTGCGATTTTATTCACAGAAATTATTGCAAGGAAAAAGAAAGCCATTATTACATACACTTGGAATATTATTTTACTCACACTATTTATCGTATCTGCTCTATCTGGAGTATTGCTTGAATTTATAAGGGATTTAACTTGGATAACTATTCATACTGTAGCTTCTTTACTATTCTTATGGGTAGGAATTTATCACGTAATCAAGCATGCCAAATATTATGTTAGAAAACTAAAAAGGAAGAACATTGATAATAAATAGCTCTAATGAAAGAAATTTATATGCACAATAAACAACTGCTCTCACATTTGCCATAGGCTTTGTAATACTGGGGCGTGGAGATTTAATTCATGCTGTTCATCAAAAATAAATATAAATAAAAAGCATATACAAGATTGAGGGCCCGTAGCTTAGCCAGGTTGGAGCACTCGGCTGATATCCACAGCTTGCGAGGCAATCTCGCTTGCAGGATGGAGACCGAGAGGTCCGGAGTTCAAATCTCCGCGGGCCCATAGCTTTCTTAATAAATAAAATAGGAAGATTAAAAAATATGGCAAGATTTTTTTTTCGTGGAAGAAGAAATAGAAGAAGAAATGAGAAAATTCAATAACCTTATTGATAAGGAAACTGCTAAATTGCTCATTCTCGAAAAAAAACATCAGATAAAAAGGATGAAAATAAAGGAAATTAAGAGTGGAAGTATCGCTTTATATGCAAAAATAATGGACTTCGTAGAAAAACAAAAAGATAGAGCATCTCTCATTATTGGTGATGAAACGGGGTATTGCATACTTAAATTGTGGCATCATAATGTAAAAATAGCTAATTTTTTAAAGATAGGGGATGTAATTAAAGTAGCAAATGGATGGGCAAAAGAAAGTTATTATGGGATAGAGATTAATGTTGGAAAATTCGGCATGATAGAAAAAGTAAATAAAGATATATGCCCGGAATATGGAATAAAAGATGGATTATTTTGTTTGATGGGCAAACTGAGAAAAGTGTTTCCTACAGAAATATATTTCGAAAATGGGAAGGAAAAATTCGTGAAAAAAATTTTGGTTGATGAAAATGAAATATATTTTGTTGATGAAAAAATCCGAGAGATGAAAAAATTTTGTGAAGGAGACAAAATTGTTATATTTTGGTTATATAAAAAAGGGGATAAAATTTACACAACAAATTTTAGCAGGGTAAAACATTTATTCAGCAATCACATCTTGTGAGCCATTTTTATATGCCACATAACAACTCTGACAAAGATATGCAGAAATAGTCTCTATAAAGAAAGAATGTTCTTTACATATCGGCAAATAGCAATGATGACATGTATGCTCAGATTGAGCGCCACAGATATAACAACCCATTGAATATATATTACGATATCCTATTTAACTTTATGGAGGTTATAGTTGAGCTTTCAAAAGAGCATCCTACATTACCTGTTGCTGAAGTAAGGGCATGCTTAGATGCATGTGATATTGAATATGAGGAACTATATCACAACTCGGTTTTTTTTGCAAGAATAAATAAAAGAATAAGTGAGTTTGCAGATAGAATTGCAATGAGTTTCAGCATAAATGAATTTTTGGGCTATACAATAGATGAATGTGTTGAAAATGCAAACATAAAAGGAACTTTTAAAGTAGAAGGAGGAACATATTCAATGCGAAAAGAATTGGGAGAAAAAATTAGGGAGAGAAGCAGGGCAAAAGTGGATTTAGAAAATCCAGATACTATAATAAAAATTTTCTCCGAGAGAAAATTATTTTTTGCAAGAGAAATTGCAAAGATTGAAAGAAGATATTTTGAAGGAAGACGCCCGCCTAAAAGACCTTTTTCGCCTCCCGTTTCTATGCATCCAAGAATAGCTAGGGCATTGGTTAATTTAACGAGGGTTCATAGAAGCGAAACACTTCTTGACCCATTTTGTGGCACTGGGGGCATTTTAATAGAAGCTGGGATGATTGGTGCAAAGGTAATTGGAATAGATATAAAGAAAAAAATGGTTGAAGGATGTAAAAAAAATTTGGATTATTATGGTATACACAACTACGAACTATTTAACGAAGATATGAGAGAATTTGAAGGTGGTGCAGATGCAATTGCAACCGATTTTCCATATGGAAGATCCTCTCATCTATCAGATGAAATGGAGAAGTTATATGAAGAAGCTTTTGAAAAAATGGGAGAAATGCTTAATAAGGGGAGAAGAGCAGTCGTTGGACTACCTTCTTTACGGTATAGAGATATTGCAAAAAAATATTTTAAGATAGAAGAAATTCATTGTGTCAGAGTGCATAAAAATCTGACTCGCTTCTTCTATGTTCTTTTACGCTTTTGATACAAATCTGTTTCCTTTTATATAAAAACGCAATGGAATTGGTAAATCTTTTTTTACACCTATTCTTTTGCTTTTAACGATATCAAATTTTTTCTCTCCTTCTGTAATAAATATAGGGGAGCTTTTTGTATATATTCTGATACCGTTATAGCTTTTATCTATTCCAAAAGCCTGTGTAAATTTTCCTGGTCCAGATGTAAGAGCTCTTATATCATCTACTTTTCTCCTTTTTTTCATAATAGAAACGCCATTTAATGGTTCAACTGCTCTAATTAAAACTCCAGAAGGATTTCCTTTTGGCATTGTCGTAATATTGAAGAGCCAGTTTCCATGCACCATATAAATAAATGCTCTTCCTGCATCCTCCCACATTATTTCACCGATTTTTCCCTTTCTCGCCCGTGAAGCTGGGTCACTTAAGCCATAGTATGCTTCTGTTTCAACAATTCTTCCTTTAAGTATCTCCTTTTCCTTTTTTACAAATACGCACCCAAGTAAATCCATTGCAACTATTGCCGGATCTCTTTCATAAAATTTTTTTGAGAGCAACACATTATAAATTTTGGTTATATATTTATAATCATATTCATTATTCAAATGATGAAACTTGGCATAATTGGATGTGGAGCTATAGGAGGTGATGTTGCAAAGACAGCAGATGAAATGGATGATATAGAAGAAATTTATTTATATGATATTGTAGAGGAGAAAGGTGTGAGGCTTGCGGAACAGCTCAAGAAAGCAAAATTTGAGAAAGTTGAAAAATTTTTGCCTTTAGTAGATACTGTTTTTGAAGCTGCATCCCAGCAGGCAGTATATGAATATGCAGAAATGATAATTGAGGCAGGAAAGGATTTAGTTATAATGACGATTGGCGCTCTTTTTGATGATGATTTTAGAGAAAGACTAATTAAAAAAGCAAAGGAAAAGAAATGCAAAATTTATTTACCCTCTGGAGCAGTTGCGGGAATTGATGGAATAAAAGCTGCAAGCGTAGGCGGTCTGCATGAAGTAACTCTTGTAACAACTAAGGCACCAGAGGCATTTGGAAAGCATTTTGAGAAAAGAACAGTGCTATTTGATGGAAATGCAAGAGAAGCAGTGAAACTTTTTCCGCGCAATATAAATGTGGCCGCCTGCCTCTCGCTTGCTGGCGTTGGGTTTGATGAAACGAAGGTGAAAGTAGTTGCTGATCCTGTAATAAAATATAATAGTCATAAGATATTGGCTCACGGAAAGTTTGGAAGGCTTAGGGCGGAAGTCGAAAATCTGCCAAATCCTAAGAACCCAAGCACAAGCTATTTAGCTTCTCTCTCTGCAATTGCAGTGCTTAAAAAGCTGGTAAATCCTCTCCAAATAGGGATATGATGAAAAAACTGCTCGTAATCATAATGGCTTTAATTCTTTCTGGTGGTATATATGTAGCATATGAAACAACAAAGCTTCTAAATGAACTACGCTGTTTGGGGTGTATCGCAATGCTCCCAAAAACAAAAGAGTTTAAAGAATTCTGGATTGAATATCCATCATGGTATAAAAATGAGGGCATGCCGGAACACCCTGAATGGATAATAAATGCATCTGCAGACAAAGTTGTTATGCTCTTCTTTTGGGGGCCAGCTTGCAGATCATGTGAAGAGCAATGGGAAGATATGAAAAAAGCTGGAATGGTGAATGGAAGTGAAGAAAATGGAAGAATATCTAAAAATTTCAGCTTTGTAGCATTTTTTTCAATAAATGTGGCAGGCGACGAGAAAGGGGATGCAATAAGAATATATACTAAAGATAGAAGTAACAGAGTTCCTACAACTGTCATCTTATTCCAGAAAAATGGCACCATTTATTGGTATGCTTTTTCTGGCAAGGCAGATGGAAAAGGAGGCAGACCAACCGTGGAAAAATTAAAGGAAATTCTGGAGTTAGCTAAAGAGGAGAAAAATGATTTGCAATCTTAATTGTCCTTCCTGCCCCTTTGCCTTTCTTTGCATTCCAATGGCAATTGGAGCTGTAGTAGCTTTCAGAAGGTATAAGGGACGGTTGCAAAAGAAAAGGATAGCCTCACAACTAAGCTTTCTTTTTATAACAAATACTGCCTTCATATTTGGAGTAACTGGTTTGATTTATGCCTATTTTTACTGTTGGGAAAGCCCTTTTGCTCTTATGGCATGTCCTATTGGCGTATTAGAGCATGCATTTGCTGATAGAATATGGTATCTCTTACTATATCTTGCTGGAATAATTGGCTTTTCAAGTATTTTATTTGGAAGAGCAGCATGTGGATGGGCATGTCCAATTGGCTTCCTACAGGATTTAACAAAAGGAAGAAGAACAAAAAGCAAGATAGACAGAAAGGCAAGGTATCTAAAGTATGCAATTCTTGCTGCTATTCCTCCTGCTTGCTATGTCACAGGAACTCTTGCATATACAGATATTTGCCCTATAGGTGGGTTAACTGCAACTTTACCCCATTTAGCAATAAATCCTGGAGGCTATACATTTACTGTCTACTTCTTTCCAAAAATGATTATTTTAGCTGGCTTCTTCTTTTTAATAATATTAATGACTCGGGGCTGGTGCCGTCACCTCTGTCCAGTTGGAGCAATGATGGCTCAGTTTAATAAAGTCAGCATATTGCAGTTAGAATATTATGAAGAAAAATGCATAAAATGCTTTAAATGTGCAAAAGTTTGTCCCATGCAGATAAATATGCCATATGAAAGAAAAAGTGGAGAATGCATCAGATGTGGGCATTGCATCGATGCCTGTCCTACAAATGCTCTAGCCTTTAAATTTACATGGCAATAAGAAAGTTTGAATACAAAGATTTAGAAAGCGTTGTGAAAATTGCTCATGATTCTCTCGAAGAAAAATATACTACGGATTTTTTCCTCCATCTATGGAGTATTGCACCAGATGGTTTTTTAGTTGCTGAAAAAAACGATGCAGTAGTAGGTTTTATAATTACAATTGAACCATGCATAAATGAATTGAGAATTTTGATGCTAGCGGTAGATGAAAAATATAGGGGTCAAGGAATAGGAAGCTCTCTACTGAGAGAAGCCATCTTGAGGCATCCTGAAACAAGGAGAATTTACTTAGAAGTTAGAGTGGATAACAAGGAAGCGATATTGTTTTACAAAAGAAAAGGATTTAAAATAAAGCAAATGCTTCCTGATTTCTATACCGATGGCTCTCCTGCGTATCTTATGGAAAAAATTTTATTTTGATTTCTTCCTCAACAAAAATATGATTATTGAAATAATGAATAAAAGAAAAGTAAAGGAAGGCATTTGTTCTTCCTTTCCCTCTCTTTCCACTTCCTTCTCAGTTGTAAACCATATAGAGAAATTTTCATTTAGGGGTATACTCCTATTATCTTTTGCATCTCTGGATATATTTATGAAATATTTTTTACCCCATTTAAGTTGTGGAGAAATTATTAGAACGTTTCCTTCCCACGAAATTGAATAATTGCATTTAGGATGAATTGAAAGATTCTTTTCTACAGAATTTTTATCCATGCCATGAGAAAATTTTATTCTTATTTCTGTATTTGGCAAAACATTTTCCTCTCCGTTCTTAATACTCGTATAAGTAATGTGAGGTAATGTTATATAGAAAGAGAAAGAATAATTTGATTTAATTGGATTTCCAGATTTATCTTCCATAAATTTAGTTATTTCGACGGTATAATTTCCAGGCAGATAATGCCTTAAGGTAATCAATAAAAGGGTATCATTTTCCTCCCATTTATAGCTGAATGGGATCCAAGGCTTTATGATGATTGAGTTATGCAGTATAGTATCCATAGGTTCAGAAAATTTTATCTTTATATCACCATAAAGCTCGCTTAAAAACGGCTTTACATATAAAATGCTTGGTGCCTCCACATCTGCAGATGCTGTTTCAAAAGAAAATGAGAATTTCTGCATTTTCTGCCCGCCTATGCGGGTTGCATTTTTGATGGTAACGGTATATAATGTTTCATACTCCAAGGATGGATAAATAACGATTTCATTTCCATTTTTCCATTGCAAAGTATAATCAACTTTTGGATATATCGAAATCTTAACAGACTTTTTGTTCATCTCGTGTGAGAATTTAATAACTATTGGCTCGTAAATAGGAACATTTCTTGCACCATCCTTAGGGCTTGTACCGACTATAGTCGGAGGAGAAGTGTCAACGACAAATTTCCATTTTATCTGGCTTATTTGCCCGATATTATCCTTTCCACGCAATATAAACTCATATTCTCCATCTTGCAGGTTATAGTAGAAAGCGGTGGTTTCATTACCCCATTCATGCCATTCTTCATATCCTACAAGTTTGTAAGAAAATAGTACATCGCCAAAATCATCTTCCCCTTTCCACTTAAAACTTACATTCCTAAAGCCTTCGATGCTTGATGGCTTCTCAATAAATTGAAGTATAGGTGGCTCATCTACAGGGGGTGAGGAAGCAACGCATACATCTACATAATAAGCAGTAAATGGATGATTATTATACGGCGGGTCGGAATAGCCCGTGTTGGAGGCAACATTAAAGACGACTGCAATTGCCATAATATTGTCATTGCTTACTACATAATCCTCTTTGCTCGCATTCCATATAACATGTTTTTTAATTTCCTTTCCCGCTTCAATATATATCTCTTCATTAATTGCATATCCAATGAGAGCAAAATGATATGGCTTGCCCTCGTAATCATTCCATCTTGAAACTGGTTCAACAACATAAATTTTAAGATATCCCTCATATGCATCATTTTCTTTACTCTTGAGGGTTAAATCAACATCGATTCCATTGCCATTCCATTTTGTATTCATAATCGCTTCAATATTTGCTCTATCTCTCTGTAAGCATTGCTCTATTGCGTTGATATAATCTTGCTTATTCTGTTTGCCAAAAACAACTCTATAGCCTCCATCAAAAAAAACCGTTGGGTATCCATAAACATTATATTCATCTGTTCTTTCATCTGCAACATTGCTTTTATCTGCAACTAAGGAAACAAAATAAAATGGATACTCGTGGGATTTATAAATTTCATATATTATCTCAGAAACAGCAGGGCATGCTTTACAAGTTGTAGTTGTTGCCTCCTCACAAAATATATTTGCTTTTACCTCAGCAATAGCAAGGAATGCAATGAATGAGATGACCAACAGTAAATATTTTTTCATATGTTCGCATTCATTTTTTCATTTTAATCTTTGCTATAAAAAACAATGCTATCAATGCTATAAAAACTTCAAATCCTGGAGTGCTTTTCTCTTCTACAATAATTTCATCTTCTTTAAGGACTTTTCCATCTGCAACGATTGCAATTTCTATTTTCCCATCTGTCACCTCCGTCGCATTTTCTGCATATATCTTGAGTCTCCATTTTCCATCTTTATAAGTCATGTACTCATAGAAACAACTACCATTGGCAATAGGGCAATATTTAAGCTTTACATTACTGACATTTCCTTCTATCTCTGCATATACAACAATGTCATCTCCTACCTTTGGCTGTTCAGGTTCCCAGTATAAATTGGTAACCTTCTGGGCATTAGCAAGAGAAAGAAAAAATAAAAGGAGTGCAACAAAAGCTTTTTTCATATCCTCACCTTTAACAAGGATATCGCATCTTTGTATTCATTCCACTCTGCATCGTAACCCCTCACATATAACTGTGTAAAACCCTCATCAATTATTTCATTATCATCATAATCTATGTTCCAATTCCACTCAAAGGGCGCCACCATATCAGTATGAACAATTTCTAAGCCACATCCACACGCCATCGGAAGTAAAAAGTCTACTCTCTTTATGTCAGGTGGAGCGGAGACCTCGACCTTTATATCCCCTATTACAATCTGTCCAATGAATGGAAAAATTTTCATTCCAAAGAGATATATTCCATGTTTCGGTTTCGCTATCTCAAGTGAAGATGTTACGAGAGGCATTTTAACTTGCAATACTGCTGGCTCACTTTTTGCACCATGTTCATCTTCAGCAGTCACAGTAATAGTATATGTTCCCTTCTCTTGCCATGTATGAGATGCTTGCACTTGTGTTCCTGAATCTACATAATCTGTGCAGAATTCATTTGTTCCATCCCCCCAGTTGAAACAATAGAATATTTTATCTTCATCTGGGTCTGTAGTTACTGCAGTATATGTATAACTCTGGCCTGCTTCTCCTTCTGTTGGTCCACTTAATGAAGGTTGTAATGGAGCATTGTTTGAAGTTATAGTAATCACTTTACCAGGAGACCAAGTAGTTTCTAAACCGTGTAAATCTTCAGCATATACTTTTATCGTATATGTTCCTGGGCTACTCCAAGAATGAGATGCATATGCTGTTTCTCCAGGCGTATACCAGTCAGTCCATGTTAAGTGTCCATCTCCCCAGTCAAATCTATATTTTATTTTTTCATGACTGCTATCGTCAGGGTCTGTTGAAGAAGTGGTGAAAGTATAAACACGTCCAACCTTGCCAGTTGAAGGGCCAGAAGGAGTAGACGGAACGGAAGGCTTTTCATTAACATCTACATAGACAGCAAGCGTGTTTGACCATCCACTTTCTGCTCCATTTTCATCCTGTGCCTTTACTTTAACATATCGTGTTCCTTCTCCAGCGCATGAGCACCATACATGATATGCAGATGCCGTGCTTCCAGAATCTACATAGCCTGTCCAAGTTATATCTGTTCCATCTCCAAAATCAAATCCGTATCTAACTTTATCTCCATCTGGATCTGTTGCAGAAGTGGAATAATAATTTTCTTCATCTGCCCATACTAAAGTGGGACCAGATGGAGTTGAAGGTGTGTTAGGAGGGTTATTTGCTTTAATTTGCATAGATAAAACTATTATAAAAACGAATAGTAGTGGGATGGATTTTTTCACTTTATCACCATCCTGATAATTACTTCATTGTATTAAAAATTAACGATGGTTAACTCGAGTTTTCTGAAAAGGACAAATTTAAAAAAGGGGAATCCATTTCTATTTGATGAAAGTAATGGAAAATGAATTGAGAGGCAAAAAAGTAATGAGTAGCGGTGGATTATACTTGGGCATTATCAGAAATATTACTGTAGATGAAAAGACAGGAAATCTCTTGGATCTGGTTGTAGAACCATCTGATAAAATTGATCCACGATTGTATAACCAGAATGAGGAAGGATACATAATTTTCCCATTCGACGCTGTGAAGTCTGTTAAAGATTTTGTTATTTTGAGTGAAGAATAAATGGAAAAGTTCTTTAATCCAAAAAGTGTAGCAGTTATTGGAGCATCTGGCAAGAAAGGCAAGATTGGATATGAAATTTTATATAATATTATGAAAAGTGGCATAGAAGTTTATCCAATAAATCCCCGTAGAAAAGAAATTTTAGGAAAAAAATGTTATACAAGTGTTGAAGAAATTGATGGTAAAATAGATTTGGCAGTTATTTCAATAGATGCTGAAAAATGTGTGGAGGAAGTAGAAAAATGTGGTAGAAAAGGAATAAAAAATGTTATAGTAATATCTGGGGGCTTCAAAGAAATTGGTAGGGAAGATTTGGAGAGAAAACTCGTTGAGAGAGCAAGAGATTACGGCATCCGCATTATTGGACCAAATTGCATAGGAGTATTTAATGGGAAAAATGGTTTTAATACATTTTTCCAGAGGAATATGGATTTGCCGAAAGGTGGTAAAATTGCAATTTTAACTCAATCTGGAACATTTGGAATTGCTTTACTTGAAAAATTTGCAAGAGAGGGCGTAGGAGTTAGCAAATTTGTTTCCTATGGAAATAAAGCAGATGTTAATGAAGTAGATTTACTTCGCTATTTGGAAAGAGATAATGAGACAAATGTGATAGCAATTTATGCAGAGGATTTAAGAAGAGAATTCTTTGAAAACATTGGAAAAAAGACCGTAGTGATTTTGAAAACAGGAAGAAGCAAACTTGGACAGAAGGCGGCGAGTCTTCATACTGGAGCTATGGCGTCAAGCTATGAAATATTTAAGGGTGTTTGCAGGCAAAAAAATATTATTTTTGCTGATGATTTTACAGAACTTTTTGGCATACTAAAAATATTGGCGGTAAACAATTTGCCAAGAGGTAAAAAATTGGTCATTATTACAAATGGTGCAGGGCCAAGTGTACTTGCATGCGATTTTATTGAAGATAAAAGAAATATTGAGTTAGTTGGTAATGTAGTTGACTTAACCGGTAGTGCAACAGCAAAAGATTTCTTAAAGGCTATTGAAGAGAAAGAAGCAGATATAATTCTCCTTACATTTGTGTTTCAGGATGCTCCTCTTGCAGAAAGCTTGGAAGAGCTTTATGAAGGATTGAAAAAAATAAGAAAGTTTTGTATGGCTATTTCCATGGGTGGAAATTTTGTTGAAAAGCAGAAAAAAATTTTATTTGAGCTTGGAATACCTGTTTTTGAAGAGCCTCATACAGCAGTTAAAGCATTAGATAAAGTAATAGAATACGCAATGAGAAAATGAGGGTAGCTGTTGTCGACAGGGACAGATGCCAGCCAAAAAAATGTGCTATGGAATGCATTAAATATTGTCCGCGAGTAAGAGGAGGAATAGAAGCAATTGTTATTGAGGATGAAAAGCCAGTAATATCTGAAGAGTTGTGTGTTGGATGTGGAATATGCATCCACAAATGCCCTTTTAATGCAATACATATTGAGAATTTGCCAGAAGAATTGAAAGAGGAAATAGTGCATCAATATGGAGAAAATGGCTTCCGTTTATTTAGGCTGCCATTACCAAAAACTGGAAGGGTTGTTGGACTGCTTGGGGAAAATGGAATAGGAAAAACTACCGCATTAAAAATTTTATCTGGAAAATTAATGCCAAACTTAGGAAACATTGAAAAAGAACCAAGCTGGGAGGAGATAATTGAAAAGTGGAGAGGCACAGAGCTATCAAATTTTTTCAAAAAAGTGGCAGATGGAAAGCTGAAAGTTTCTTTCAAGCCACAATATGTAGATAAGCTCTCTTCATATGATGGAAGAGTAGAAGATTTTTTGGAAGAAATGGGGGTGGAAGGCAATGGATTAGAAAATATAGTGGATAGAAAAATGAGTGAGGTTTCTGGAGGTGAATTACAAAAAATTGCAGTTACTGTTGCATTGGAAAAGGATGCAGATATTTATTTTTTTGATGAACCTTCCTCCTATCTTGATATAAAAAATAGATTAGAAATAGCAAAATTAATAAGGAAGCTTGCACAACATAAAATGGTTATAGTTGTTGAGCATGATTTGGCTGTTTTGGACTTCTTAGCAGACATAGTTCATATTTTATATGGAAAAAAAGGAGTGTATGGTGTTGTTGCAGGAGCAAAAAGCGTCAGACATGGAATAAATCTATATCTTTCAGGATATTTAAAGGAAGAGAATGTCCGATTTGGAGAAGAAATTAAATTTGAAAAACATCCTCCAAAAGAAATGAGGGAAATGGAAACTCTTGTAACATTTGAAAATTTAAAGAAGAAACTAAATGGATTTGAATTAGAAGTGGAGGGAGGGGCAATAAAAAAAGGAGAAGTTATTGGTGTGCTTGGACCAAATGGGATTGGAAAAACAACTTTTGTAAAAATGCTTGCAGGCATTATTGAGCCAGATGATGGAAAAATTGAGAAGAAAGTAAAAGTGAGTTACAAGCCACAATATATAGCGCCAGCAGACGGAACTGTTGAACAGCTATTTAAAGAAAATAAAAACAAATTTCACCTGCTTTATGAGAAAGAGGTAATAGCTCCATTAGGAATAAAGGAATTGTACGATAACGAGCTTAAAAGCTTATCTGGTGGAGAGTTGCAGAGCGTTGCCATTGCATACTGCCTGAGTCTTGAAGCAGATGTATATCTAATCGATGAACCGTCTGCATATTTAGACGCTAAGCAGAGAATGAAAGTTGCTAAAACAATAAAAAGAGTAATGGAAAAAGAGGGAAAGGCATCCCTCGTTGTTGAACACGATGTATATTTTATAGACATGATTAGTCAATCTCTCATCGTCTTTTCTGGAGAGCCTGGAAAGAGAGGGAAAGGGAGGGGACCATTTAGTTTAAGGGAGGGGATGAATCTATTTCTTAAAGATGTTGGAATAACTTTTAGGAGAGATGAGGAGAGTAATAGGCCAAGGGTGAATAAAATTGATTCAAGACTTGATAGAGAACAGAAATCAATAGGAGAATATTATTATGAATTATAAAATTTATGAATAACACAACCAAAAAACATAAAAGAATAGAAACAATAAATGTGTATGAAACGAGTGCTGGCATTCCTTATGTGCATCATATTTAGCAGTGTTTCTATAAGCATTGCTGAAGATTCGCAACCTATTGCAGACTTTGATTTTAAAATAGATGGGCTTACTGTAACATTCGATGCAAGTTCGAGCCATGGAAATATTACTGATTACATATGGAATTTTGGTGATGGAGAAGTAGGAAATGGAAAGATTGTAAGCCACGAATATAAAAATGAAAGTGTATACATTGTTTGGTTGACTGTTTTTGATGAAAATGGCAAAAGCAGTTCAGTTTACAAGGCTGTTGACTTAGTCCCTCCATATACTATATGTGAAACTATTCCCTTAGTAAATGGAAGAAATGGATGGTATACAAGTAAAGTTGCCGTTAAATTAATCGCCAGAGATAATTTCTCTATAGTTAATGCAACCTATTATAGAATAGATGACTTTCCAGAAGAGAAATATGAAGGAATATTTTATATCAATGGAGAAGGAATATATAACATAACTTTTTATTCCATTGATGCCCTCTCCAATAGAGAAAAGGATAAGAAGAGAGAAATTAAAATTGATAAAACCGCGCCTATTACCTCATGCAATATTGGAGAGGAAGAGACAAATGGATGGTATAAAGAAGATGTGCATGTTATACTAAATGCAACTGATTACATATCTGGTGTAAATGCAACATATTATAAAATAGATGGTGGGGCCTTTTGCGTTTATAATGGCTCGCTTACTATAAAAGAGGGAGGACATATGCTTAAATATTTTTCAGTGGATAATGCAGGAAATACAGAAGTTTTTCATACGTTAGAAATAAATGTAGATTCAACTCCTCCGCATCTCACCATCTCCTCGCCAGAAAACTTCCTTTATATTTTTGGGAGGAAAATAATAGCAATGGAAAATGCTATTATCATAGGAAATATAACTATTGAAGCAGATTGCACTGATAATTTGGCGGGAGTAGTAAAATTAGAGCTCTATATTGATGGAGATTACAGAGGAAATGCAACATCTCCCCCTTACTCTTGGCTTTGGGATGAGCCCTCCTTTGGAAAATATGAAATAAAATTAGTTGCATATGATTCTGCAGGAAATATAGCCACAGAGAAACGAGATGTCTTCATAATAAACTTACAATGGATGTCCTCGCATTCGGCTACGGTTAATTCTCTTTAACACTATATCCCGCTTTCTCTATTGCTTTTATTACTTTTTCTTTATCGCCTTCGAATCCAACAATTTTTTTATCAAGAGAAATATAAAATTTCTTTATTCCAGCTTTTCTTATTTCTTCTTCTATCACTCTTTTACAATTTTTGCAATGCATATCGGGCACCTTTACTTTATTTTTAACTCCCATTTTTTCTTTTTCAAATAAACTTATAAATCCTTTAGCTATCAAAAAGGCTAATATTATTCCAGATATAAGCTTAAGCCAGTAGGGAAGAGCGTAAGGCTGATACGCTGTTCCTCCAAAACTTTTCCAGATAAAATTGAAAGCAAGTCCAGCAAAAAGAGAGAGGAATACTATTGAAAGAAGATATGTAAAGAAGCTCTTTCTCCCGAGCTTATATCTAACAAAAGAAAGAGTGATGGTATTAGTTGCTGGACCAGCAATTAAAAATACGAGAGCCGCTCCAGGTGAAAAACCTTTTTCAATTAAAGCCACAGCTATTGGAATGGAGCCAGTGGCACATACATATAAAGGCAAAGAAACAACTAACGCCAACAAAAAATCAAAAGGAAAGATAGGGGCAAAGTCAATTGGTATAGATGCAATTATTCCCCCTGCAATTATGCCAATTAAAAGCCACTTGCCTATATCCTCTGAAAGCTCAAAAAAGCCATAATGAAAAGCTTCTTTTAAACTTTTTAAGCCCGCCTTCTGCCCCATCTCATGTTCATGAAAAATTTCTTTCTCTTCCTTTTTATCTGTAAAATAACTAACTAATCCTGTAAATATACCTGCAAATAAAGCAAAGAGAGGACGAAAAATGGCAAAAAGTGGGCCTAAAAGCGAGTAAGTAGCAAATATTGAGTCAACACCTGTTGTGGGTGTAGAAACTAAAAAGGAAAGCGTGGAGCTTTTACTCGCTCCATCTCTTCGCAGGGAGGAGGCTATCGGTATAACACCACAGGAACAAACAGGCAATGGCACGCCGAGTAAACTTGCTTTGAAAATATTTTTGATGCCCTTTCCTAAATGTTTTCTTATAAAATCGGTTCCTAAATAAACATGAAGCAACCCAGCTATGAGCATGCCAAGAAGCAAATATGGCGATATATCAAGCCATAATTCAACAATTTTATCTATCATTTCCAGTCAAGAAGCTTTTTTTCTCCTTTTATTTTCTTAACATCAGTGATATCCTGAGTTACTTCTATTGTGCCGATATATTCTCCATTTTTCCTTACAGGAAAATATCTTATGTATATTTTTCTTCCATTCATATCAATCCAGAATTCTGCCTTATCTTTCGAGCCTTTCTTAAATTCTTCAAGAATTTTATTGACAATGTGAACACTTCTCTGAGGATGACAATTCTGCACTTTTCTTCCAATAATTGCCTTTGTTCTGACAAAAATCCTATCTTTTGATTGATTGAAATACCTAACTTCATCATTTTTATCTATGAAGGTTATATCAACAGGCAGAGCATTTAACATTGCTTCCAATTCTTTTTTACTCATGTTACCAGTTTCAAATTGGATTTCTCCCTCAGCCTTTTTTTCCTCTATTGCCTCAATGAGCATTTTTTCTGGCATGAAACAGCAATAGCCAACTTCGTCAAATTGCCTTCTTGCTTCAATCCATTCATTTTGCTCCATCACCTTTAATGCAGTTGGGAAAAGCACTTTATTTTCCTTATAAAAATGAGAAGATAGCAATTCATGTAATGAAAAAGCCAAATTTTCCAATTCTTCAAACTTTTCTTCGTTCACCATCTCGTATATACTTTTCTTAATCTCTCTTATCTTATCATGCTCGGTCCACATGATGGCAGGTGGTTCTGTTATGCCATGCTTTTCTAGATAGGAGAATAGAATATTTTCCTCTCTCAAATAATGCTTTTCTGCTTCTTTCATATGTCCAACAATCTTTTTTATTTTCTCGGTATTCTTTTCTTTTGCAGATTCTTGCAATTCTTTGGCATGCTTAAGCAATATTTTATGCTCTTCCATTAAAATATGCAATGGATGCCATTCTGGCACTGATATTTTCTCCTTTTCAATACCCTCTCTAAAAACTTCAAGATGTACGTCACACAACTTTCGGATTTCTTCTCTTGGTATGCCTTCCTTTATAAGTTCTTGTTCAACTTCAGCAATTTCAGCAGGACTGAGTTCTTTCAACACTTCCTTTGCCTTTTCCCTAATTTCCTCTATACCTGCTCCCTGATGCAACTGCTTTATTATGCTTTTCAATATTCCCTTTCTATTTCCCATGGCTTCCATACCCCGATATTACGGCGTAATATAAAAAGGTTGCTATGGGGGGCATTTCGCACAAATCGATTTAAATAACGTAGTACTTAAATATCGCTCCCCTGTCTGGCAAGACAGTAACAACTACACCATTCTCCATATTTTTTGCTATACGCAAAGCTCCAGCCACGGCCACACCACTCGACATGCCTATAACAGAAATATTATATTAAGTTTTGGAGTACAGGTATTTAAACAGTAAAGATAGTTTTATATTCGCTTTTTCATTTTGCGTTGTGGAAAATTATTTTCATGAGATAGAAGAAAAAGCAAGAGAGTGCTATGAAATTGCAAGAAGAGCAAGAAAAAAAGGATATGATCCAAAGAAGGAAGTGGAGATATCTTTTGCAAAAGATTTGGCAGACAGGGTTGAAGAGTTAGTTGGACCAAAAGGAATAGCGCAGAGAATAAGAAAATATTTAAAAGAAAAGGGGAGGGAGGAAACCGCTCTGCAGATTGCAGTAGAGATCGCAGAAGGTATGGAAGGAGATTTTGCAAGCATAATTGAACAGGCAGTTAGAACTGGCTTAGCCATCCTAACAGAAGGAGTGCTTGTCGCTCCCATCGAGGGCATATCAAGCGTCGAAATTGGGAAAAATGCAGATGGGAGTAGATATGTCGACTTATATTTTGCTGGTCCCATTCGCTCAGCTGGAGGAACTGGAGAGGCAATGAGTGTGTTGATTGCAGATTTAGTTAGGAGAAAGCTTGGCATTGAAAGGTATAAACCAACTGAAGATGAAATTGAAAGATATAAGGAAGAAATACCTCTTTATGACAGAATTACACATCTTCAATACCTGCCATCTCCAGAAGAAATAGAGATTATCATTAGAAATTGTCCCGTTTGCATTAATGGGGAGGCAACTGAAGATAGAGAAGTTATGGGGAAAAGAGATCTGCCGAGAGTTAAAACAAATAAAATCAGGGGGGGAGCATGCTTGGTTATAGCAGAGGGGCTATGCTTAAAAGCTCCGAAATTGTTAAAACATGTTACAAACTTAAAGCTTGAGGGATGGAATTTCCTGAGAAAATTTTTATATGAAGAAGAGGAAGAGAAGGAAATAGTTCCTTCTGATAAATACGTAAAAGATTTAATTGCAGGGCGCCCCGTGCTGAGTCATCCTTCCCGCAAAGGTGGTTTCAGACTTCGTTATGGGCGTGGCAGAACATGTGGGCTTGCTGCAACTGCAATGAATCCTGCAACAATGTATTTGCTAGACGAATTTATTGCAATAGGAACACAGCTCAAAACCGAGAGGCCGGGGAAGGGAACAATAGCGACACCATGCGATTCTATAGAAGGACCAATGGTTCTGCTTGACAATGGAGACTTTGTGCAGGTGAATTCTGTTGAAGAAGCAAAAAAAATAGCACACAGAGTTAAAGAAATAGTTGACTTAGGAGAAATTTTAATTCCTTTTGGAGAATTTGTTGAAAACAATGCCATACTTCCACCTGCAAGCTACTGCTATGAATGGTGGATTCAAGAGCTACGTGAAAAGGCAGATGAAGAGGAAGTGAGGAAGAAATATGGAATAGAGAATTTCGAGGAAATTTCTTTTGAGCAGGCTTTTAATTTGGCGAAGGAATACGACATACCCTTGCATCCCTCCTACAATCTCTTCTGGCATGACATAAGTAAAGAAGAATTAAATGAGTTAAGAGAAGCAGTTAAAAATGGAATATATGATGGTAAACTTTATTTAGAGAAGAGTGAGAAGCTAAAGGAAATTCTACTCAAGCTTGGAGTGCTTCATAAGGAAAGAGAAGAATATGTAATAGAAAAGTATGCAGATGTATTGCTAAAATGCTGTGGTTTCGAGGCAAAAGAAGGAAAAATAGTGGAAGTGAGAAAAAGTGATAAAGAGCCAATGGAAGCTGTGCAGGAGATGGCTGGCATAAAAATAATGCCGAAGTCATTGCATAGAATTGGAGCGAGAATGGGCAGGCCAGAGAAAGCTGCAGAGAGAAAGATGAAAGCAACTCCTCACCTCCTCCTCCCTGTTGGCTCAGCAGGCGGAAAAGAAAGGTTACTCAACTCAGCAAAGAAAGTGGAAGTTGAAATGGGAGAAAGAAAATGTGAGAGATGCGGAAGAATAACATATAAGGCAAGATGTGAATGTGGAGGACATGCGTATTTTACAGGAAGGATAAAGAAATTTAGTGTAGATGTATCAAAGGAAATGAAAGATGTGGAAAAGAACTTCAGAATCTCAATTCCTCAAAAAGTTAAAGGCGTCATTGGTCTGTCATCGCACAGCAAAACGCCAGAAAGCCTTGAAAAAGGCGTGCTCAGAGCAAAGCATGGCGTATATGTTTTCAAAGATGGAACTGCACGTTTTGATATGACAAATATGCCTCTTACCCATTTTAAACCATATGAAATAGGAACATCTGTCGAAAAGCTACATGAATTAGGATATGAACATGATTATCTCGGAAACAAACTGGAGAGAGATGACCAAATATGTGAAATTAAGCCACAGGATATAATTCCTTCCAGAAAATGTGGAGAATATTTTGTGAAAGTAGCGAAATTCCTTGATGAAATGCTTGAGAAAATATATGGCATTGAGCCATATTACAAAGTCGATAAAGCAGAGGATTTAATTGGGCATTTAGTAGTAGGCTTGTCTCCTCATACTTCTGCTGGAGTGATTGGAAGAATAATTGGTTTCGTTGATGCCAATGTTTGTTGTGCCCATCCATTTTTCCATGCTGCAAAAAGAAGAAATTGTGATGGAGATGAAGACGCTCTGATGCTTTTAATTGATGTTCTAATAAATTTTTCTAAGGAATATATTCCAGAGAAAAGAGGAGGGAAAATGGACTTGCCCCTTGTTATAGCAACAAGAATCTCTCCAAGTGAGATAGATAAGGAAGCATTAAATCTCGATGTACTGTATCAATACCCATTAGAATTTTATAGGAAAACGTTAGAATATCCTCATCCAAAAGAACTGGAAGAAATAATGGATTTAGTTGCAAGCAGATTAGGAACTGAAAAAGAATATTCTGGCTTTGGCTTCACTCATGATACTGAAAATGTGGCAAAAGCTCCAAAAACATCTGCATATAAATTGCTTAATAAAATGGAGGATAAGCTTAAAGCACAGCTGGGGCTTGCAGTAAAGCTTAGAGCTGTTGATGAAAAAGATGTTGCAAACAGAGTTATACAAACTCATTTCTTACCGGATTTAATGGGAAATCTGAGAGCTTTTACAAGACAACAGTTTAGATGTGTTAAATGTAATACAAAGTATAGAAGAGTTCCTTTAAGAGGAGTATGTGTAAAATGTGGAAATTCATTAACTCTTACAGTTCATGAAAAATCAATAAAAAAATATTTAGAGCCCGCAAAGCAACTCTTAGATAAGTTTAATGTCTCAGATTATACAAAACAACGCCTTGTTTTATTTGAGAAGTTTGTTGACTCTATATTTAAGAATGATAAGGTGAAGGACACAACGCTCACTGACTTTCTATAGCCCTTTTTCTGCTATATCTCCTACTATTGGAAGTTTAAACATTTCTCCCTGATAGGCTTTAAGCATTAAGCGTTTCCAGAATCTTTTCAATCTTGCTTTAAGAATGTTGAACATCCTTCCATTGCATCTCCAAATATTTCGTACTCATATTGCAAGCCCATTCTTTGTAATGCCCATCTATACCATGGAGCTTTGTCTATTTTGATCAATGGTTTATTTTCACAATAAACTAAGAAGCCACGGAATTTCTATCGCTGCCCTACATGCCATCATTCATTTCCAATTTTTATCTTTGTTTCATCTATTACTATACAATGCCTATATTTTCTTAGAATTAGTGAACAATTGGGGCAAATTTATGATACCATTGCTCTAAGGCATTTCTTATTTTTTAAATTATCAAATTCTTGACAGTGCCGTGCTATAAATATAAATATGCTGTGTTGAATAATTGCTAAAAGCTGCTTTCTCCAGTAAATCATCAAAAGAATTGATGATTTTACAAGCTTAACAACATATTATACAA
>VBQI01000049.1 GCA_008297865.1 Thermoplasmata archaeon | reverse complement strand
CATATCTTTCGCCTCCTCTCAAACTGTCTCCTCCGCCTCGTTAAGAAGGCGGTGATTACAAATCCGTCTCCTTTACTTAATTCTCTATACAATACTACAATATATTTACCGTTGTCTATCTCTCTCTCACTGCTATGCATTCACCCATCTTACCCTCATAAATTGCCTCTGGTTCCTCTACCGTTTCAAGGACTTCAAAATAACAAAATAATAACCTGCCATCTCCGAATGTCTGCAAGAAATATTTAAAATGGACTGCATATCAAATATGGGAGGAATAGATATGCCGCCACTTCGATAACAGCGGACATACGGCTGACTTCGCTTCGCCCAAATTCCTCGCCTTTGGCTTGGAACTTCGTATGTCCGCCGACCGTTATATGAAACTCCGACCCCCGCCTTTAAAAGGATAATGAATGAAAGAACTAAATAAAATGAACACAAGAATCTCAAAAGCAAATCCCTGGAAGTTTTTTGCCCTCGCTCTTGGTATTTCATGGTTTTTCTGGATGTGGGTTATATTGCTGGGCTGGAATGTTTTTACATTCCCAGCAATAATTCTCGGAGCCCTTGGATTGTTCGGCCCTGCAATTGCGGAAATCATCTTAATCTCTCGCACTCACGATAAAGAGCAGTGGAAAGATTACTGGCAGCGTGTATTTGACATCAGGCGAATTAAGGGAAAATGGTTTTTGGTAATCTTGCTTACCTTTCCTGTGTTGAATGCTATCGCCATTTTGATGAGCTTTCTTTCAGGCTCACCTCTGCCAAGATTTGAAACTGCTGAAAATCTGTTGTCTGAACCTTGGAGAATTTTGCCATTTGCAATTTTTATTTTAATTTTTGGACCGTTACCTGAAGAGCTCGGTTGGCGTGGTTATGCTTTGGATGGTCTGCAAGCAAGGTATAATGCACTATTCTCAAGCCTTATCTTGGGCGTGGTATGGGCATTGTGGCATGTTCCCCTATTCTTTATGAAAGGCACATTTCAGCACGACCAATTAAGGTTTGCCACACCAGGCTTTTGGAGCTATATCTTCGGTCCGATTATTATTTCCATTCTGTTCACATGGATTTACAACAACACCAACCGCAGCACCTTATCCGCTATACTTTTCCATCTCATGATCAACCTTACAGGGGAATTTTTGCCTTTAACCGAGCAAGGCAGAATTTATAGCACTGTATTAGTTACCCTCATATCACTGATGGTAGTTGTTATCTGGGGTCCCACAACGCTGACTTATCAGGGTAAAATCTTAAAGCGATTTTTTGGCAAGGGGACTTATCCATCTCAATTATCCTTCTGGTTGAATTTTCCTTTACGGAGACTTATTCTTTCTCCCCAGAAGCTGGCTGATAGACTTCATCTCAAAGAGGATTTCAGTGTGCTCGAGATAGGTCCAGGTTCAGGTTACTTCAGTGTTGAAATTGCAAGACGCATCCCGCAGGGACATTTAGAATTGTTCGATATACAGCAAGGAATGCTTGAAAAAGCACGTCATAAAATTGAGTCAGCGGGGCTGCATAATGTTGGATTTACTCAGGGAGATGCTGTTGATCTTCCGTTTGACGAGAATGAATTCGATGTTGTCTTTCTTGTCGCAGTTTTAGGTGAAGTTTCAGATAAGGAAAGGTGTTTAGATGCTATCTACAGAATCCTAAAGCCATCTGGTTTATTATCCATCACAGAACAGCCGGGAGACCCTGACTTTTTACCTTTGTCGGTTGTCCGCTCTTTGGCTGAAAAGCAGGGATTCGAATTTATCGAGAGCTATGGTAGGAAAAAGAATTATACTGCGAACTTTAGAAAGCCCGACAAATGAGTAAGAGTAAATTTACAGAGAGATAGATATGAGTAAAGAATCTTTTGGCGGGGTTCGGAAATTTGCGGTTGTTTCGCAATCTTGCCCTTTAGGTCATATAACGGGGGATAAAGGAAAATCAGAGATTTCCCCAAATTGCCTTCGGCAACTTCTTTTATCCCCAATCCGTTATTATGGAACTGCATAAGAAATAATATAAACTTTAAGACACCGTCGACATCACTTCCATACCTTAATTCCTTCCTTGGCAATTGATGTAATGTATGCTTTTCCTTTTCTGTTTTCTATTGCTCTTGCAACCTTTTCTGGTGAGTCTGTAAGTGCTATTATGCTTCCTCCGCCTCCCGCTCCAGTTAGCTTTGCCCCATATGCTCCTGCTTTTATTGCAACGCTCACAAGTTTTTCTATTTCCTTTGAACTTGCTCCCAGTGTGTACAAAATCTTCTGGTTTTTATTCATGATTTCTCCAAGCTTTACAAAGTCTTTTTCTTCCAAAGCTTTTTTCCCTTCGATAACAAGAGTTTCTATCTCGCCAATAAGTTCTTTTGCAAAAGAAGAATATTCAACAAATTTTCCAACTTTTTTAATCAGCAAAGGTGTCTTTGATTTTATTCCAGTATGCCCTATGACAATGTTCATTTCAGGAGCTTTAATAGGATAAACATACCATTTTTTTCCTCCTTTTTCTATGCTCCACAGGTATCCCTCTTCTTTTTTCTCCCATGTAAGTATAGCATTTCCATAAGTGCATGCAGATGTATCATTGGGACTTGCCCCCTTTTGCACCTCATATTCCACTTCAAAGCTATTTCTGGCAACATTTTCCAAACTAAATTCTCCCTTCATCGAAAGCAGGCAGGCAATGCATGCAGTCGTTATTGCAGCAGAAGAGCCTAATCCACTTGCAGATGGTATTTGAGAAAATGTGTTAATGGAAAGAGGAAAAGCGTGCCAAATTCTTTCTATTGCCTTGCTTATATAAGAATGTTTTCTTTCATCCATTGTTTCGTCGTTTACCTTGTACTCATATCCCCTTTCCATACTTACTGCAACTTTCAATGATATTGCCATCGATAGACATGGCTTTCCATAAATTACGCCATGCTCTCCAAGAAGAATCACTTTCCCGGGAGATATTGCAACTACCATCAGTCTACCCTTATCTTTCTTCCCTTTTTCCCTTCTTTCTTAGGCAAAATTATTTCTAAAACACCATTTCGGAGCTTAGCCTTTGTTTCGTCAATTTTTATCTCGCCCGGCAATTCTATTCTTCTATAAAAGCTCTTCATTCTTTCCTTTATTACGTATTCTCCCTTCTCTTCTTCTTTTCTCTCAGCTTTTACCCTAACATATCCTTCACCAACTTCAATTTCTACATCTTTCTTTGAAAAACCTGGCAAGTCAATTAACAAAATGATTTCATTTTCTCTCTCAATCACATCGCAATATGGCTTTCTCCTCGCCATTGCTATTCCGAAAGCTCTCCTCAATTCCTCGAATTCTTTTTCCATTCTGTTAAGTATATCAAATGGCTTCATATTAATATATATAAAGGAGTATATTTATGGATTTTCAGAAAAATTTAACTCTTGGAAGTATATCCTATTGTGAATTTGAAGGAATTGCATGAAAAGAAAATAAAGGATATCCTTGATAAAAAGCAAGTTTGGAATCTACCTCTGGTAGAAAAGGATGCCAACATACAGGAAGTTTTATCAATCCTTACAACAAGAGACCATGTATGGGTCGTTGAAGAAAAGGGAAAAAGAAAAATTTGTGGGGTTATAACAGAAAGTGATATCCTTCGCCTCATTGCTCCGCATCGCCTCCCAAAATATGTATTTGGAAAAAGATATTCTGTTTCCCTTCATCATGGAACTGCAAGGAAAGCATGCGATGTTATGCATAAACAGATCATAACTTGTTCTCCAGAAGATAAAGTTGGAGAAGCATTACTTAGAATGGTTAATGCTGGTTTAAGGAGATTGCCTGTAGTGGAAAATGATGAAATAGTGGGGGAAATCACTACTCATTACATAATCCAGATATTGCTGGGTAAGAGATAATGTTACTGGAAATAGGTGTAGCGCTAATATTGGCAAAAATAATAGGATATGCATTCGAGAAAATTAAACAGCCAGCGGTCTTAGGCGAGATTATAGCTGGCATAGTGCTTGGCCCTTTTATAGCGGGAAGGATTTTTGGCATAAAATATATTTCTGCTGAAACTGAAGGCATAGCCCAGTTAGGAATAATAATTCTTCTCTTCATGTCAGGACTTGAAATAGGGGTAGAGGAAATAAAAGCAGTTGGTAAGAATGGACTTATAACTTCTCTTTTTGATGTTTCAATTGCTTTTTTATTTGGCTACATAGCAGGAAATACTTTAGGATATGATATGAGAACAAGCATTGCAATAGGAAATATAATGGTAGCAACAAGTGTAGGTATTACAGTAAAAACTCTTATGGAAATGAAGGCTCTTCATACAAAAGTTGGGGAGCTAATTTTAACGGTAGCCGTTTTAGATGATGTGCTCGGCATAGTGATTCTTTCAATAACTTTGGGAAAAGGGCAACCATTGATGATATTACTTAAAGTTTTTATTTTCTTTTTTTCCTTCGTCTTAATTTTGTTATTAATGGGCAAAATAAAGAATATAAAATTCCACATTCCTCGCCTAATGCTTACCCTATCACTTGCATTTGCCCTTATATTTTCAGCATTTGCAAAAAGGCTTGGACTCGCTGCCGTAACAGGCTCATTTTTTGCTGGATTACTATTTAGTGTATTTCCTCAAAGGAGGAGAATAATTGAATTTACAAGAGGAATAGGAGAAATATTTTTCATTCCTCTCTTCTTTGTATGGGTTGGAGCATCATTTGATTTTTATGCTTTGAAAGATATGGGGATGCTTGTTCTGCTTTTTGTACCTATGGCATTAATTGGAAAAGTCATAGGTTGTTCTTTAGGGGCAAAAATAAGCAAGTTTAAAACTAGAGATGCCCTAGCAGTTGGTATTGGAATGATGCCTCGCATGGAAGTAGCATTGGTTGTTGTAACCACTGAGATAAGTATGGGAATATTCAGCGACGCTTTAGCCCACCAAATTCTCGCCGCCACCATTCTGCTGGTTATAATATCGTCCATTCTCACTCCTATTTTGCTCAAAATTGTTAAAGAGAAAGCTAGTACATCACAAGAAGGATGAGAGAACAAATGGTCATGCTTGCAAATCCTACGAGGGTGCCAAATTTAATCCAATCTTTAATGCCTATTTCATGCCCATATCTTTTTGAAAGTGATAATGCTATTACTCCTGCAGACGAGCCAATTGGTGTTATATTTCCACCCATCCCTACGCCCATTGCAAGAGCCCACCATAAAAATTCAGAGTGATATTCTCTCACCATAATAGAAACAACAGGTATAAGAGCTGCTGTTATTGGTATGTTGTCTACAAATGATGATGATAGTCCAGATATCCACAGTATAATTAGGGCTAAAACAAAAACATTTCCAGATATAGATGAAAGCCACTGAGCAAGAGATGAAAGCAAGCCAACTTCATGCAGTCCTCCAACTAGGGAAAATAAAGCTACAAAAAAGACGAGAGTCGACCACTCTACTGACTTAAAAGCTTCTCTCGGGTCCTCTAAGGAGATGAGCAAAGCAAGCGTGCCTCCTGCCAGAGCTACAAAAGAAGGATGAATTCCTGTATAATTCTCTAAGGCAAAAAAGGCGACCATTCCGAAAAGTATGCATAGAAAATATCTCATTTTTTTCTTATCTCTGATATACCTCCTTGGCTGTGTATCCATTAGTTTCTCGGCATTTTTGCTCTTCTGCTTGAGCCATTTTCTATACACTACCTTGGAAAGAATTATAGAAAGTAGAAGGGACAACAAAACGGGAGGAAGAAGATTTATCAAAAAATCATTAAATGTATGACTGGATGCTAACCCTATCATTATATTTGGTGGATCACCTATCATTGTGCCAACTCCTCCAACATTAGATAGAATAGTTTCGCCAAGAATAACAGGAACTGGATTTATTCCAAGCATGTCTGCAAGCTCCATCGTTAAAGGAATGATGAGTAAAATTGTAGTAACGTTATCAATTACCATAGAAATGAATGTTGTTATGAGGGATAGATAAAGAAAGATTAGCCAAGGCTGTCCTTTAGATAACTTTATTGCTTTCATTCCCAAATATTTAAAAAAGCCCGTCTTCGCCATTAGCCCAACATATGTCATCATACCAAAAAGAAGAATGATTACCTCCCAATCTACATGATTTAATACATCTTCAAAATTCATAAAACCAAAAATATATCCAGCAGAGAGCATCATGAATAAGCCAATAAGTGCGGCAGAGGTTCTTTCTACCTTTCCACTAAAGATAAGGATATAGCTTATGATAAATATTGCAAGTGTAACTACTTGTGGGACACCCGTTTTTCCCACCTCTTTCTAATACATGGAACAAGTATAACGGGAATAGGCGAATGAGTGATAACAGCCTGTGTAACATGACCTATGGTATGCCAAAAGAGAAACCTTCTGCCAACACCCATAATTATTACGTCGTTATGCTCTGCATGTTTCAAAATTTTTTCTACAGTATCTCCCTTTTCAACTGATTTTTCAACATTTACATCCCAAAAGGAGGCTTTCCATTCTGCATTTTTTAATATCTCATCTGCATGCTGTCTACTATTCTTCTCTTTCATTACATGCAAAATTTCTATTTTTGATTTGTAAGAGGAGGCAAAAAGGATGGAAAAATTTTTTGCTCTCTCCGATTTTCTTGTTCCATCTGTTGGGAAAAGTATTTTTTTGATTGGTATTCTATTGCATTCTTCAGCAAGGGTTAAAATAGGAATATTGCTATCTTTGAGGACATTCCTGAGGGTTGAACCCATTCTTTGTGCGGAAACAGTTAATTTTCTGCTATAAACACGCATTGCCACTAAGTCCACATCCTTCCTTTTTGCATATCTATTTATCATTTTTGATGGAAGACCTTCAATTATTCTGCTTTTTACATTTTTTACCTTTTCTTCTTCTAACAAATTTTTTGCTCTCTCTATTGCTTTTTCAGCACTTTCTCTCATTTCTTTATATAGCAAATTTGTGAGTTGCACGCCTCTTTCATAAGTATTTACTACACTGATTATATAAAATTCAGCTGAAGGAAATGCTTTTGCAACATATCTTATTACATGGTCTTCTAAGCCATAGCCATCAGTTGGAACGAGTATTTTATTTATCATGCATTATTATCATTGTCAGCATTTTTATATACTTTGTTAAATCAGCAATGAAAGAAATCTTTAAGCCTTTTGCATATAAAATCTAAAGCATTCTGTAAATTCTTCCTGTTATTCCACTTTTTTATTATTTCTTCGGGTTTTTTAATTTCTGTATAGTGCTTCCTTATATTTGGTATTGCTCTGGTCACATTATCAACTATTGTTACATCGGCATTTCTCGCAGTCCTTGATAAAGGATTTAAGTCAACTGTTAAAACAACTTTTCCCATTTTCTTTAGGGCCTCACACCTGTCACCGTCTTCTAGTGGCACGAGGATGACATCTCCACTATATATGCCTTCATAACTGCATATTGCTCTATCATGCTCTATGCCTTGTATAAGCGCATCTCCTTCTAAGCCAAGAATATTTTTCCCCCCCTCTTTCTCGAGTAATTCGACAATCTTCCTTATTCTACCCTCACTCCTATGAAATAAGTTTACTTCTATTTTTGCATCTATTTCCTCAGCAAGTTTTACAATTTCTTTTCCTGCTAAGATGGCTGTATTGCCATTTACAGATATTACTGGCTTTTTTGCAATCTTTAAGTAAGCTGCCGAAACTTTTGCTGCTTCATCTGCAAATAATTGTGTTTTCTCACCGATCAAATAATCAAATGCTTCTCCTCTTCCATGGGCTATTAATCCAGTAATATGAACTATGCCTTTTTCCATTCCCTCTACAATCAAATTTCGAAGCATTAGAGATTCATAGCGAGGATGGCTTTTGGGTATCACAAGTTTTTTAGATGTTGCAAATCTTTTGGGCGTTGCAAATCCTTTGGATGTCACAAATAAATAACCCTTTATTCTATATAACCCTTTATTCTATTAATCTTTTACTTGTTCTAATGTAAATTTGAACAAAGAAATAAATAATGTTTTAGTTATATCTTCATGAAATCTTCCCGCATATCTGGTTTCTATAAAATGCCTATGGAGGAAAGAATAAAAATTGTAAAAGAATTTGCCGGGCTTAGTGATGAAGAAGCAGAGATGCTTCTTTCTTTCAATGCCTTACAAAAAGATATAGCAGACAGAATGATTGAAAACGTAATTGGCTGTATGCAACTCCCATTGGGAATAGCAACAAATTTTATAATAAATGGTAAAGAATTGCTTATACCTATGGCAATTGAAGAAACATCTGTTGTTGCAGCAGCCTCCAACGCCGCCAAGATGGCTCGCCCCGCTGGCTTTAAAGCTAAAGCAAGTGAACCAATAATGATTGGGCAGGTGCAAATTTTAAACCCGTGCAGGGACGCTGAGAAAAAGATAAAGAATGCGAAGGAAGATGTATTAAGCCTTGCAAACTCTCAGGATAAGATTCTTGTTGAGCTGGGAGGAGGAGCAAAAGATTTGGAAGTGAGATGGCTCAGCGATGACATGCTCGCTGTTCATTTGCTCGTTGACGTAAGAGATGCAATGGGTGCAAATGCAGTCAATACCATGGCTGAAGCAGTTGCGCCATTGCTTGAGAGAATCACTGGTGGAAAAGCACTGCTTCGCATTATCTCAAATCTCGCCATTTACAGGCTTGCTGAAGCAGAAGTTGTGTATGAAAAGGATGCCATAGGTGGAGAAGAAGTAGTTGATAAAATTGTCAAAGCATATGAATTTGCTTCCTTAGACATTTTTAGAGCAGCAACACATAACAAAGGAATAATGAATGGCATTGATGCAGTTGCTATTGCAACAGGAAATGATTGGCGAGCTATAGAAGCTGGAGCACATGCATACGCAGGAATGAATGGTTATAAACCTTTGACGATATGGCAGAAAGATGAAAATGGAAACCTATATGGAAAAATAAAGCTTCCATTAGCTGTTGGCATAATAGGCGGAGTAACAAAAGTACATCCAATTGCAAGAATATCGTTAAAAATACTAAATGTTGAAACAGCCAAGGAGCTTGCAGAAATAATGGCTTCTGTTGGACTTGCTCAAAATTTCGCTGCATTAAGAGCTTTGGCAACAAAAGGTATTCAAGCAGGGCATATGAAACTGCATGCCCAAAATATTGCTGTTATGGCTGGCGCTGTTGGAGAGGAAATAGATGTTGTTGCAAAAAAAATGGTTGAGGAAGGAAAAATAAGGATGGGCAGGGCAAAAGAAATATTGGAGGAAATCAGAAAAAATAAAAAGGTTTAAGTGTAGAGAATATTTTAACTTCCATGGCAAGAAAGGGGATGGGAGTAGTTATTGTTGCAATTATTTTTGCCTATGGCGTAGCATTTACAACAACTTCCTTGCCTTATGGAAAGATAATATTTGTAGACGATGATTTCACAAATGACCCATCAAACCATAAATGGAATACAATACAGGCAGGAATAGATGATGCTGAAGATGGAGACATAATTTATGTTTTTGATGGAAATTACGTTGAATCTCTTTTCATCAACAAGGAAATAAAGATAATTGGAGATGGAAATGTAGTTGTTGACGGTGGATGGGATGACGGTGTAATTGGGGTGATAGCAGATAATGTATCTATAGAAAATTTGAAAATAGAGAATGGACAGTTTGGTGTTTTTGTGAACCATAACAATTTCACACTGAAAAATTGTGAGGTGCATGAATGTGAAAATGGTTTATTTTTACAGGGTGATAATGCTTCAATTGAAAACTGCACATTCTATAGCAATATTGAAAATTCTGTAAATATTATTGGCAAGAATGTAACCCTTGACAATTGCTCATTCCATTCAAGCACAAATGCTATTGTTGTTGAGGGGGAAAATATTTCTTTTAGAAAATGCACAGTTTATGAATGTGATTGGGGAATTATAACAGAATATTCCTCTGATATCGAAATTTATAATGGAAGCTTTTATAATATAGAGAATAAGAGTGTATGGATAAAATATTCAAACAACATCTCCATCTCTTATACCGCCATTAATGATACATTCTGTGGGATATGGTTAATGAATGTCTCAAATTCATCAATAATATTTTCTATGTTTAATTTAAATAAAATTGGGATAAAGCTTCAAAATTCTCAAATAAATGAAATAAGAGATTGCAATTTCATTGGCAACATTGGGTATGGAATATATGCAGAAAATTCATTTAATAATACAATCCATCACAATAATTTCATTGATAACGGAATAAATGCATATGATAATGGCATTAATAAATGGAATACAAGCATAGGTAATTATTGGCATGACTATGACGGCATAGATGAAAATGAAGATGGAATAGGAGATACACCATATGAAATAGGAATAAATAAAAATAATGATAAAAAGCCATTGATGAATAGAATAGAACATCCTCCATTATTTGTGTGGGTGAGTGATGAACTCACATCATCAACACCTGGATGGAATATTGATCATTTTGATGATATACAGAATGCAGTTGATGCAGTTGCTGAGGGAGGAAGCATTTATGTATACTGGGGAAGTTATGGTGGAGTAGAAATAAATAAGGGGATAAATATAATTGCTGAAGAAAATACTCTAATAAATTCAGATGAAGATGGCTTATTAATAAGTTCAGATAATGTAACTGTGAAAAATTTTTTAATTTCTGCAGATGAAAATGGTATAAAAATAATGAATTCATGTGATGTCATTATAGAAAAATGCAATGTAACTCAATCTAACTTTGGACTGTACGCAGTAAACTCCATCAATTGTTCCATTTCCAACAGCAACTTCTATGAAAATATAAAAGGAATTTGTTTATTTAACTCCTCTAAAATATCAATTTTCCATTGTAGGATTTATAATAATTCTTATTTTGGTGTCGAAATAAGTCATGGCTCAGTTAATAACCAAATAAGTGATTGTCATATAGAGAATAATGGTAACTATGGCGTATACATTACCCAGAATTCGAATGGAAACAAAATATATCATAACAACTTTGTGAATAACTCTGCCTACGACATATGCGATAATGAATGGGGTTCTACTTATGAACATGTTCTTGGAAACTATTGGAGTGATTATAAAGGCGAGGATTTATATCATGGAAAAAATCGTGATATTCCAGGGAGAGACGGCATCGGAGATACGCCATATGAGATAGAGGGGGGTGAAATGGATGCATATCCACTTATGCAAGAAATAATATTATCCCCTAAAAGATTAACCCCTGAGGAAATAGATAATAAATGGGCTCTTATCTGTGTTTCCGCAAATGATTTTCCTGGTTGGGATCAATACCAATTTAATATTACAGAAACACAACCAATAGATGGTTTAGCATGGCAGGAATTTATACCAAATTGTGATTTTATTTATTATGTCGATTTCTCATTAGAAACTCCTGCTGGAGCTGGACCCGTGAACATAAGTATTAGGACGAGTCCAAATGATCCTTCAACATCTATATTTAATTGCACATGGCAACCAGATGCTGGATTTTATGAGTGGACTCTACCAATAAATATCAATATAACTCCAGGTAACCCCTATTACTTTGTTATAGAATGCAGTCCTATGGATCAATATAACATGGGGGGTGATATTGCTCCTGTAAATCCAAACGGTGGAGAATCCAATTTAAATACTTCAATCCCAGGATGGAACTGGTATTTTGGGGTCTATGGCAGGTTACCTAACATGGATGGTTTCCCAGCGCAGGGATTACAAGCATATTATATACTAAAGGCAAACGGATACCGAGATGACCATATTATTTTCATGCTCTGGCACGACAACGATAGTAATATTAGTATTTATGGAGGACACAATGATTTATTAGGACCACCTCCAAAAATAGGCGGGCCAAATGAACCACCTGAGATAGATTACGACCATAATACTTCTCTCTCATCTGGGGTAAATAACTGGTATGAATTGTTACAATATAATGTAAATTGGTTAGCAAGCAATGTAGGACCAGATGATGAGGTATTGATTTATTTGGTGAATCACGGAAATTATAATAATACTACAAAAAAAGGCGTATTTTGTTTTGAGGATGGAAGCCCTGATCTATTTGAGGACGTTTTTGATGGCTGGATCGATAATATAAGCTGTAAAAGAATGACTATTCTTATTGATACTTGTTTCAGCGGAGATTTTATAGATGCACCTATTGATTCTGGATTTGATTCAGGAATAGATGATGAGACAAATAGAATACTTGTTTCAGCAGCTGGTGATTGTGTCGGTTGGTATTATCCATTATCAAGTGAAGATAATTGGGCAGGTTCGTTTTTCTTCCATCCATTCTTTGAGAAAATAAATAGAGGAGAATCGATAAGAGATGCATATGACTATGCTTGTTCTTATGTTCCTCTGGGAGAATCTGAAAATGTGTCAGAATTGCAAAATCCTCAAATTATAGACAATATAGGTGATAGTTCTTCATATACCTTTTTACCATCTGGGGAGGAGGAGTATTATTGTATAACCCACTCATATACTGCAGATGGCATTTATATTGTCAATCTCACCGTTATCGATAACGAGGGAAATACAGGAAGTTATGAAAGGCAAATTAACTGTTTTAAATACTCCTCCTGTTGCAGACTTTAGCTGGACACCAATAAAGCCAACAGATGTAGAAAATGTCACATTTTATAGTCTAGCTTATGATATAGATGGAAGTATAGTAAATTATACATGGAATCTCGGAGATGGAAGCATTAAATATGGGCAGAACGTATCCCATAAATATGTCGATAATGGAAATTATACTGTAAATCTTACTATAAGGGATGATGATGGAGCAGTTGTTTGGATAGAAAAAAACATTGCCGTGTTCAATGTTCCGCCATTTGTTAATTTCAGTTGGTATCCTTCCGAAATATATACATTTGAAGTTGTTCATTTTTCAGAATTTTCGTATGACATAGATGGAAGCGTAGTAAACTATACATGGGATTTTGGAGATGGAAACATAAGCTATGAAAAAAATCCACAACATTGGTATGCGGATAACGGAATGTATACTGTGATACTAACTGTAAGAGATGATGACGGAGCAATAACAAGTATGGAAAAACAAATAGTCATTTTAAACAATCCTCCTGTTGCAGACTTTAGCTGGACACCAACAAAGCCAACAGACATACAGGAAATAACTTTCAATGCAAGTTTAAGCTACGATTCGGATGGAAACATAGTAAACTATACATGGGATTTTGAAAGCGATGGAATTATAGATGCATATGGTATCGAGGTAATCCATATTTATGACGATAATGGAACATATACTATAACATTGAATATAGAGGATGATGATGGAGCAACAGATAGCATTACAAAGGAGATTACTGTTTTAAATGTTCCTCCGATAGCAGATTTTGAGTATAGTGTGAAAGGACATCCTGAAAAAGAACCCACTGATTTAGATATTATAGAATTTAAAGATAATTCTGTTGATCCAGATGGAAGCATAGTAAACTATACATGGGATTTTGGAGATGGAAACATAAGCTATGAAAAAAATCCACAACATCAGTATAAGGAGGATGGAGTATACACAATTACTCTAACAATAGTAGATAATGATGGAGACGAAAAAAGTGTATCGAAAGCCATTTTAATAAAAAATGTTCCTCCTGTTGCCCAATTCACTTTTACACCTGAGGAACCAACGGACTTGGAAACTGTGCATTTTAATGCAAATTCAAGCTATGATGAAGATGGAGAAATTGTTAACTATACATGGAATTTTGGAAATGGAAATTATTCATATGGCATAGCTACCAATTATAGTTACGGCGATGATGGAATATATACTGTAATATTGACTGTAAAGGATGATGATGGAACGACAGCGGTCATATCCAAACGAGTAGAAGTAATAAATGTAAAACCAACAGCCTTGTTTGAATACGAGCCAGCTAAGCCAAGAGAGAATGAGAAAATTATTTTTAATGCAAGCTTAAGTCATGATCCAGATGGAAGCATAGTAAGCTATGAATGGGATTTTGAAAGCGATGGAATTATAGATGCATATGGTGTTGAAACAGAATATAAGTATAAAAAGAAGGGAAGTTATGAAATTACTTTGACTGTAAAAGATGATGATGGAGAGGAAGATACATACCATATGATAATAGATATAAAAGAGAAGGAGAGAATACCCGGCTTTGAGTTAAGCATAATAATCATTGCCTCAGCAATTCTTATATTTATGAAAAGATATAGAAGAGGAATATGGAGAATGTAAAGTTTATAAGAGATTCACTCTATGGAAATATAAGGATAGAAGGTGTTTTTCTTAAGTTAATTGAAACACCTGAATTGCAACGATTGCACGGAATTAAACAACTCGGATTCACTTATTTAGTCTATCCAGGAGCAAATCATTCGCGGCTGGAACATTCGCTTGGAGTATGTCATATTGCCAAAAAAATGTGCACTGCCTTAGGAATAGAAGAAGATATTGTAGGTGTTGCTGCCTTGCTTCATGACATTGGACATGGTCCATTTTCACATACATTAGAGTATTTACTACATAGGAGAATTGGAAAAGACCATGTAAAACTCGCAGAAGAGATGATAAATGGCAAAAGATTGCTCAATGACTTTGAATATGATAAAACCATTGCTGAAATTCTTGCTGACTATGGCATAGAAGCTAGTGAAATTGTAAAAATTCTAGATGGAAAAAAAAGCTATTTTTCTGAAGTGATACATGGGGCATTAGATGCTGATCAAATAGATTATTTAATGAGAGATGCATATTATACAGGAGTAGCATATGGAATAATTGATAGTGAGAGACTTATTCAAACAATGAGACTTTTTAATGATTCAATTGTTTTCGAAAAAAAGGGAGTAAGTGCTCTTGAAAGCACATTGGTTGCGAGAGCACTAATGTATTCCTCTGTATACCTTCATAAGACAGTTAGAATTGCAGAACTTATGCTCATTAAGGCAGTTGAAAAATCTCCGCCTTTCGACTTTTCACAGCTGACTGATTGTGAGCTTATTGAAAAACTAAAAGATTTTGGAGAATATCAGAGAGACATCGTAAGGAGATTAAAATACAGAAGACTATTTAAAAAGGCATTCGCAAAAAGCTTGGCAGAACTAAATGAAAAAGAGAAGGAAATACTTGCCGAGTTTGATGATGTAAGGAATATAGAAGATGAAATTGCAGAGAGGGTAGGTGTAGAAGAAGGTTATGTAATTGTTGATATTCCTGGAAAGGATATTTTACTTTCTGAGCCAAGAATAAAAAAAATTGATATCAAAATTCTGGATAATGGCAAACTTCAACCACTTAGCAATTTTACTCCTTTAGCTAACGCCCTCCAACTTCGTGGAATAACAGATTGGGCTATAATGGTATGCTGTCCAGAAGAGTATAGAGAAAAAGTAGCGCGCAGTGCAAAAAGAATTTTATTTGGATAAAAAATTTCGATTCATGGTAAAAATAGGAAACTTTGAAATTGTAAAAGGTGATATAACAAAGCAAAATGTAGAAGCTATTGTCAATGCTGCAAATCCACGACTAACTCCTGGAGGTGGGGTTTCTGGCGCTATTCACAGAGCAGCGGGCCCAGAATTGTGGGAAGAATGCAAAAAGCTTGGGGGTTGCAAAACTGGAGAGGCAAAAATTACAAAAGGCTATAATCTTGCAAAATATATTATTCATACTGTTGGACCAGTTTATAAAGGCTCACCTGATGATGAAAAGCTGTTGGCAAGCTGTTATAAAAATAGCTTGAAGTTGGCTTTAGAGAATGGTATTAAAAGCATAGCATTTCCAGCAATAAGCACAGGTGTTTATGGGTATCCAATTGAAGAAGCTGCGAAAATAGCAATAAGAACAATACTTGATTTTCTGAATGAAAATGAAGGCATCGATGTTGTTCGCCTTGTTCTCTATGATGATAAAGCATATAAAATTCATTTGGAAGTATTAAAGAATTTGCTTCCTGTAAAGTAAACACAGATCGGTAACATTTCTTAAATCAATTTCCCATTCTTTATAGGAGGGAATGGGAAATGTCACATGTTACTCCAGAAA